>JAQGMY010000317.1 GCA_028292105.1 Ramlibacter sp. | reverse complement strand
GGGCCGCGACGATCGGCCGGTGGTGACGGAAAGCGAGCCGGTTTCGATGAGCCGCGAAACGACCTTCGACCGCGACCTGCATGCGGTCCGGGACCGCGCGGAGCTGGGCGCGATCTTCACGGACCTTTGCACGCGGGTGGCCGAGGACCTGCGGCGCAAGGGGTACGTGGGCAAGACGATAGGCATCAAGCTGCGCTATGACGACTTCCGCACGGCGACGCGCGACCAGACACTGGAGCACTACACCGCAGACGCGGGATTGATACGGCGCACTGCCGGCCAATGCCTCAAGCGCGTCGACCTCGGGCCGCGGCTGCGGCTGCTGGGCGTGCGCGTCGGCAAGCTGGCCAAGGAGGACGCCATCCCCGTCGCCGCCGTCGCGGCCGAGGCGCCGGCCGCCGGCCATCGGGCGGCCGAACAGACGCCGGATCTCTTTTCCGGCGCCAGCCCCACTTGAGCCGCACGCGGGAAACGCGCTGACAGCCATTGCCTGCCAAGCGGACGATGTCCAGGCGCGCGCCGGCGCCTACAGTGATCCGAGCTTCCACCGGGAAGCGCCACTGCGGAGCCCTCCATGACCCTCGAACAGATGTACCGGATCAAGCGCTGGCTGGTGGACCACCAGCGCGACCACCCGGTGGAATACCACCTCTGGGACGCGATGCTGATGCTGTGGGTGATCGGCTGGGTCGGATGGCTGCCGGCCTTCACCTTCCAGGCGCTCTGGGCCGCGCCGCTGCTGGCGGTCTTGATGTCGGCGCCCACGCTCTACGCCACGTGGCGCTTGAAGGCGCACCAGGCGCGCCGGCTGCGCTGCGACTGGCTGGTCGCGCGCTGAACCGGCCTCCGAGGGTGTGCCAGCTTTGCTTGCGCACGCTGCGGCGGCGACGGACCTGTAGGGTGTGCAAGCTTGCTTGCGCACCTTGCGGCCGTCTTGGTGCGCAAGCAAGCTTGCACACCCTACGCGGGGAAAAAACCGGCTACTGGCGGGCGGTGCGCACGTTGGCCGGCAAGGCCATCGGATGGCTGGTGCGCAGCGGGTTGATGTCCAGCCCTCCGCGGCGCGTGTAGCGCGCATACACGGCCAGCTTCGATGGCTTGCAGCGCCGCCACAGGTCCATGAAGACGCGCTCGACGCACTGCTCGTGGAATTCGTTGTGGTTGCGAAAGCTCACCAGGTAACGCAGCAAACCGCCCTGCTCGATCTGCGGGCCGGTGTAGCTGATCTGGATGCTGCCCCAGTCCGGCTGCCCGGTGACCAGGCAATTGCTTTTCAGCAGGTTGCTGGTCAGCACTTCCTGCACCGGCGGCTCGCCGACGGTCGCACTCAGCAAGTCCGGCGCCGGCGTGTAGTCGGTGCATTCGATGTCGAGCCGGTCGAGGCTCAGGCCGTCGAGTTCGTGCACCGGTTCGCGGTCGAACAGGTCCGGCGTCAGGATCTTCACGCCGATCGTCGCCGAGCCGGGAGCGCCCCGCCATGCGGCCTCGCTCAGGTCCGCGCGCAGGCGGTCGCGCACCTGCTCGACGCTCTGGAAAACCGTGTTGCTGTAGCTGCCCAGATAGAGCTTGAGCGACTTGCTCTCGATGATGTTCGCCGTTTCGCAGGGCACGGTGAAGTGGGCGATGGCCACCTGCGGCTTGCCCCGCGGATTGAGCCAGCTCAGCTCGAACGAGGTCCAGAGGTCGGCGCCGAAGAACGGCACCGCCCCGGTGACGCCGATCTCGTGGCGCTTGGACGCGCGGGCGATGGGGTAAAGCAGGCTCGGGTCGTACTGGTCGGCGTATGCCACCGGCTTGCCGAGCTGCGACAGTTCCGCGGAGTTCATCCCCTCGAGCCTAGCCGCAGATGCGCCAGCAGGGGCGGCAGCAGGCGCTCGACCACGCCCGGCGGAAGGTCATGCCCCATGCCGCGGATGGTCACCAGCCGCGCGTCGGGGATGCGTTGCGCCGTGTCCGCACCACACGCGACGGGCACCAGCGGATCGTCCTCGCCGTGCAGCACCAGGGTCGGCGCGGTGATGCGGGGCAGTTCCCGCGCCCGGGTGACGTCGGCGGCCATCGCCGCCACCTGCCGCGTGCCGCCGGCCGGGTAGAAGCCACCCCGCCGCAGCGATGCCACGATGGTGTCGCGCAGCTGCGCCTCCGGCGTCGGGAAAGCGGGACTGCCGATGGCGCGGAACAGCCGCAGGTAGTAGTCCAGCACGGCCGCTTCGCTGCGGTCCCTGGGTCGCGACAGCATCACCTGCAGCACGCGCGCCCGGGGACCGGGCAGGTGCCGCGCGCCGCTGGAGCTCATCATGCTGGCCAGGCTCAACACGCGTTCGGGCGCCTGCAGCGCCAGGCGCTGGGCGATCATGCCGCCCAGGCTGGCGCCGACCACATGCGCGCGACGGACGCCGAGTGCATCCAGCACGCCGGCGGCGTCGGCCGCCATGTCGCTCAAGGTATAGGGCGCGCGCACCGGCAGGCCGAACTGCCGCCGCATGCCTTCGACCAGCAGGTTGGGCGTGCCGGCGTCCTGGAAGCGCTGCGACAGCCCGATGTCGCGGTTGTCCATGCGGATCACGCGATGCCCCGCCTCCACCAGTGCATCGACGAAGCCGCGCGGCCAGGCGGTCAACTGCATGCCCAGCCCCATGATCAACAGCACCGGCTCGCGCACCGCGCCCGGCCCGCTGTCCTCGATGGCGATGGCGAGCCCGTTGGCCTGGACCAGCATCTACTCGAAGCGGCGCTCGCGCAGCCACTTGGTGGCGATCCACTTCTCGCCCTGCAGCACCGGCGCGCCGCCGTGCAGCGTGCGGGTGGAGGGATGCGCGCGGGCGTAGCTGAAGAACACCGCGTTGCCGCGCTTGGGCGCCACTTCCAGGTGCACGTCGGGAAAGACCGTGCCGCCGCCCTTCTCCGGCTCGCCCAGGTACATCACCAGGGTGCCGACCCGCTGGCCGCCGCGCCTGAGGATGGTCGGCGTGCCGGGTTCATTGGGGTCGAAGTAGTCGTAGTGCGGCTTGTATTCGGCGCCCGGGCCGTACTGCAGGATCTGCAGGCCCTCGCCGTTTTCCTCCGGCCAGTTCACCAGCCGGGCGATGCGCTGCTCGATGCGCCGCACCAGCTCGTTCTCGGCGCGCTGGAAGAACATTCCATTGCTGGTGCGGTCTTCGTTGACTTCCTCGCCACCGGTCTTGGTCTGCACCGTGAGCGAGCGGGCCAGCCGCGGCTTGGCGAACTGGATCAGCTGCTCGCATTCCTCGTCCGACAGCAGGTTGCCGAAAACCACGATGCGGGGGTCCACCACCGTCTGCAGCACGCAGACCTTGCGGTCGCCGCCATCCAGGTAGAGCGGGGATTCATCCAGCGTGGGCTCGGGCACCGGCACCGCGGGCGGCAGTCCCTTGGCCTGTGCTTCCGCTTCCAGGTGACCCCGCAAGGTCTCCTCCATCGCGTCCACCGCCACGTCCTCGGCCCAGCCGGAGGCGACCATCGCCTTCAGCACCGACTCC
The DNA here is from genome assembly GCA_028292105.1 of Ramlibacter sp. GTDB lineage: Bacteria > Pseudomonadota > Gammaproteobacteria > Burkholderiales > Burkholderiaceae_C > Ramlibacter. Next base: position 17,504 of record JAQGMY010000317.1, on the reverse strand, counting down.
GCGCCGTGGCCCGCCTGGGCCTGTTCCACGATCCATTTGCGCAGCTCGGGGGTGACCTGCTGCCGCGTCGACGTCGTACTCATGGTTGCGTCCTGCGCCTGAAAACCAGCCGCTCGGGTTGCGAAGCGGCCGGATCGAAGGCATAACCTTCCAGATTGAAAGCCTCGAGTTTGCGCGGCGTTTCGATGCGCTTCAAGATGGCAAACCGCGCCATCAGGCCGCGGGCCTTCTTGGCGGGGAAGCTGATGACCCGGTAGCCAGCGGGTTTCCACTCCTCGAAAACGACATCGATGACCCGGGCCTTGAGGGTCTTGCGGTCCACCGACCGGAAATACTCCTGCGATGCCAGGTTGATCACCACCGGCGTCTTGTCGGCGGCCAGCACGGTGTTCAGGTGCTCGGCGATGCGGCTGCCCCAGTACTGGTAGAGGTTGCCGGCGCTGCCCACCTTGAGCGAGGTGCCCATTTCCAGCCGGTAGGGCTGCATCCAGTCCAGTGGCCGCAGCACGCCATAGAGGCCGCTCAGGATGCGCAGGTGCTGCTGCGCCCACTCCAGGTCCGCCGCTCCCATCTGGCGCGCCTGCAGGCCGTCGTAGACGTCGCCATCGAAGGCCAGCACCGCCTGGCGGGCGTTGCGCTCGGTGAACTTGGCGGAAAAAGCCTGGTAGCGGGCGGTGTTGAGCGCCGCCAGGGGATCGCTGATGGACATCAGGGTGCCGATCTGTTGCGGCGACTGGCGGCGCAGCACCTCGATCAGCTTGACCGTGTCCTGCAGGAACGCCGGCAGTGTGTGCGGCACCGCGGGCACCGGCGACTGGTAATCCAGCGTCTTGGCGGGGGAAAGCAGGAACAGCATGGGGGATCCTAGGAACGCCAGGCCCGCGCCAGGACCCACTGGCAGGTGGCGACCGTGAGCACCAGGGCGACGTAGGTGACCATCTTGCCGTCCCGGCCGAAGTACCACAAACCCGCCGCCAGGGCGACCACGCCCGCTAGGAAATTCATAGCAGCCATGAGCCACCAGCTCAGGGTTGCCGGCTTGCGGGGCAGCACCAGGCGGGCCCCGGCGGTGACCAGCAGCGCCACCGCAAGGGCCGGGGCGACGAAGCCCAGCAGGTGGTCGAGGAATTCGGGGATGCTCACGCTTTGAACTGATTCGAGTGGAATTGATGCAGGCCAAGTACTTGACCGGTCCGCGAATTTTATAATCCGGTAAATGGCAGTCTGGGCTTTAGGCATCAATCACACGACGGCACCGCTCGATTTGCGGGGCCGCTTCGCGTTTGCAGTCGACCAGATCGGCCCGACGCTGCAGTCGCTGCGCGGCGAATTCGCCGGTTCCGGCCGGCAGCCGGAAGCGGCGATCCTGTCGACCTGCAACCGGACGGAGATCTACTGCGCCGGCAGCCAGCACGAGATCGAGCCCACGCTGCAGTGGCTGGCGCAGTCCGGCGGCGTGCAGACTTCGTTGTTGCGCAACCACGCTTACCTGCTGCAGGACGCCCATGTGGCGCGCCATGCCTTCCGCGTCGCCAGCGGCCTGGACTCCATGGTGCTGGGCGAGGCCCAGATCCTCGGCCAGTTGAAGAACGCGGTGCGGGCGGCGGAAGAAGCCGGCGCGCTGGGCAGCACGCTCAACCAGTTGTTCCAGCGTTCCTTCGCCGTCGCCAAGGAAGTGCGCACGTCGACCGAGATCGGCGCCCATTCCATCAGCATGACGGCGGCGGCGGTGCGGCTGGCCGGCCAGTTGTTCGAGGACCTGGGCCAGGTGCGCGTGCTGTTCGTTGGCGCCGGCGAAATGATCGAGCTGGCCGCGACCCACTTCGCCGCCAAGAACCCGCGCAGCATCGCCATCGCCAACCGCACGCTGGAGCGCGGCGAGAAGCTCGCCAGCCGCTTCGGCGCCGAAGTGATGCGGCTGGCCGACCTGCCGGCGCGGCTGCAGGACTTCGACGTGGTCGTGAGCTGCACCGCCAGCCAGCTGCCGATCATCGGCCTCGGCGCCGTCGAACGGGCGCTGAAGGCGCGCAAGCACCGGCCCATGTTCATGGTGGACCTGGCGGTGCCGCGCGACATCGAGCCCGAGGTCAAGGCGCTGGAAGACGTCTACCTGTACACCGTGGACGACCTCGCGCATGTCGTGCAGACCGGCCACGCCAGCCGGCAGGCCGCGGTGGCCCAGGCCGAAGCGATCATCGATGCCGGCGTCCAGAGCTTCGTTCACTGGATGGACCAGCGCGGCACCGTGCCGCTGATCCGCCAGCTGAACGCCCAGGCGGACGAGTGGCGCGCCGCTGAAGTGGCCCGCGCCCGCAAGCTGCTGGCCAAGGGCGAGGACGTCGACGCCGTGCTGGAGGCGCTCTCGCGCGGCCTCACCCAGAAGATGCTGCACGGCGCGATGGCCGAACTGCACACGGGCGACGCCGAGTCGCGCCAGCGTGCCACCCAGGCGATCGAGCACTTCTTCCTGCGCAAAGAGCGTTAGCGGCCCTTCCATGTCGTGCCGGGCCCGCCCCGGCATCCATGCCTTACGGCCCGTCGCCATGGATTGCGGGTCGAGTCCGCAATGACATTCCCGGTGCAATGAAACCCTTTCTCCGCCAGCAACTCGAGCGCTTCCCGGTCCGCCTGCAGGAACTCGACTTCTTCCTCTCGCAGCCCGAGGTGGTGGACGACATCCCGCGCTACCGCGCACTCACGCGCGAGCACGCCGAGGTGACGCAGGTGAACGGCGTCTACCAGCGCTTCCTGCAGCGCGAGCGGGACCTGGCACAGGCGCGCGAGATGATGGAAGACCCGGAGATGGCCGAGATGGCGCGCGAGGAGATCGCCACGCTCGATACCGAAGTCCCGGCGCTGGAGGCGGAGCTTCAGGCCCTGCTCTTGCCCAAGGACCCGGACGACGTGCGCAACACGTTCCTGGAGATCCGGGCGGGCACCGGCGGCGACGAATCGGCGCTGTTCGCCGGCGACTTGCTGCGCATGTACACGCGCTACGCCGAGCGGCAAGGCTGGCGCACCGAGATCATCAGCGAGAGCCAGGGCGAAGTCGGCGGTTTCAAGGAAGTGGTGCTTCGCGTCACCGGCGACGCCACCTACGGCAAGCTCAAGTTCGAGTCCGGCGGCCATCGCGTGCAGCGGGTGCCGGCCACCGAAAGCCAGGGCCGCATCCACACCAGCGCCTGCACGGTGGCGGCGCTGGCGGAGCCCGACGAAGCGGCGGCCGTACAGATCAACCCGGCCGAATTGCGCATCGACACCTATCGGGCCTCCGGCGCCGGCGGCCAGCACGTGAACAAGACCGACTCCGCCGTGCGCATCACCCACCTGCCCACCGGCATCGTGGCCGAGTGCCAGGACGACCGCTCGCAACACCGCAACAAGGCGAAGGCGATGCAGGTGCTCGTCGCGCGCATCCAGGAGAAGGAGCGCAGCGAGCGCGCCGCCAGGGAAGCCGCCACGCGCAAGGGCCTGATCGGCAGCGGCGACCGCTCGGACCGCATCCGCACCTACAACTTCCCGCAGGGCCGCATGACGGACCATCGCATCAACCTCACGCTGTACAAGCTGGCCGCGGTCATGGAAGGCGACCTCGACGAGGTCGTGCAGGCCCTGCTGCTGGCGCGGCGGGCCGAGCAGCTGGAAGAACTCGAGGTCGGCATGGGCGCCGGGCGCGCTTGAACCTGGCCCAGGCGATGACGCAGGCGGCGACCCAGGGGCTGGACCGCATGGATGCGCAGTTGCTCCTGCTGCACGTGTTGGGGCGCCCGGGCGCGCAGCGCGCCTGGCTCATCGCGCATGACGACGAGCCGCTGTCAGCGGAGGCGCAGCAGCGTTTCGACGCGCTCTGCCGGCGGCGACTGGACGGGGAGCCGGTCGCCTACCTGACCTGGCACAAGGAGTTCTTCGGGCTCGGCCTGCACGTGGACCCGCGGGTCCTGGTGCCCCGGCCGGACACCGAGACGCTGGTCGACTGGGCCCTGGAATTGCTGCGCGACAAGGCCGCTCCCCGGGTGATCGACCTGGGCACCGGCAGCGGCGCGATCGCGCTGGCGATCCAGCACGCCCTGCCCGCCGCACAGGTGGAGGCCGTCGACCGCAGCGCCGCGGCGCTGGATGTGGCGCGAACCAACGCCGCCCGGCTGGGCCTGCCGGTGGTGTTCCGCCAGGCGGACTGGCTGCAGGGCGCCGGGCGCTATGACCTGATCGTCAGCAACCCGCCTTACGTGGCCGCCGGCGACCCGCACCTGCCGGCGCTGCGCCACGAGCCGGTCGAGGCGCTGGTGGCCGGCCCGGACGGCTTGGACGACCTGCGCGCCATCACGGCAGCGGCGTTCGCGCACCTGCGGCCGGGGGGCTGGCTGCTCCTGGAGCATGGCTGGGACCAGGCCGAAGCGGTACGCGCGCTGCTGGCAATGGCGGGGCTGGCGGAGGTCGCCAGCCGCGAGGACCTGGCGGGCATCGCCCGCTGCTCCGGCGGCCGGCGGCTTGAACTGGGATAATCCGCCTCAATAGTCAGTGCCCAGGAGATACCGCAATGAGTGACGCCCAGCAACGCATCGACGAACTCGTCAAGAACAACGAGGTCGTGCTGTTCATGAAGGGAAACGCCAGTTTCCCGATGTGCGGCTTTTCCGGCCGCGCCATCCAGATCCTCAAGGCCTGCGGCGTCGACCCCAAGCAACTGAAGACCGTGAACGTGCTGGATGACGACGGCATCCGCCAGGGCATCAAGGAATACAGCAACTGGCCGACCATCCCGCAGCTGTACGTGCGCGGCGAATTCGTCGGCGGCTCGGACATCATGATGGAGATGTACCAGAGCGGCGAGCTGCAACAGGTGATCAGCCCGCAGCAGGCCTGAGTCCCCGCGGCACGGGCCCCCCGTCGGGGGACAGGCACGGTCCCCGTCACCGTCACCGTCACCGTCAGACGTCCCCGTCCCCGTCATTCCCGCGCAGGCGGGAATCCAGAGCGTCCAACTGCCCGCGCGCGGGCAGCTTCCACCCCGCAAGCTCCGGATCCCCGCCGTCGCGAGGATGGCAAAAGCTGATCAGCACTCTGCGTCGCCGGCTGCCAGCGGCCATCCTTCCCGCCTTCTCTGTCGACTCCTGCTGACAGGCTCGTACGACAAGCGCAACCATTGGTTGCCCACAGGCGCGGCCTATGCTCGAATGACTCACAGCAGTCGTCGTGAAGGAGTTGGCCAGATGGAATCTCGCAGCCTCGTCCCGCACTCGCCCGGCCTCAAGTTGCCCATAGCGAACTTGCGCAACGTGTTCCGCCCGCACGATGTCGAGCGCAAGCTCGCCAAGCTCCCCAAGGACCACGAAGGCCTGCGCGCCACCTACGAACGCATGCTCGAGCGCGGGCCCGAACGCTTCCAGGTCAAGCCCAGCGGGGTGCCGGAAATGGACGCGCTGTACGAGCAGCTGCCGAACTTCACCGACGCTCTCGACGACATCAAGCGCCACGTGGCCCTGTCTCAGGACAGCGGCGACGGCATCGAGATCACGCCCATGCTGCTGCTGGGCCCGCCCGGCATCGGCAAGACGCACTTCGCCCGCCACGTCGCCGAGCTCCTCGGCACCGGCATGAACCTGGTTCCGATGAGCTCGATGACGGCGGGCTGGCTGCTCTCCGGTGCTTCCTCGCAATGGAAAGGGGCACGCCCGGGCAAGGTGTTCGAGGCACTGGTCGATGGCCAGTACGCCAACCCGGTGCTGGTGGTCGACGAGATCGACAAGGCGGCGGGCGATGCGCAGTACGACCCGCTGGGCGCCCTTTACGGCCTGCTGGAGCACGACACGGCGCAGGCCTTCATGGACGAATTCGCCGAGGTGTCGATCGACGCCAGCCAGGTGATCTGGATCATGACGGCCAACGACGAGCGTTCCATCCCGGAACCGATCCTGAACCGGATGAACGTCTTCCAGATCGAGGCGCCGTCGCTGGAGCAGGCCCGCACCATCGCCCGCAACCTCTACACCTCGATCCGTGGCGAACACGGCTGGGGCAAGCGCTTCGACGTCGAGCCGCTCGAGGATGTGCTGGATTGCCTGGCGGAACTGGCGCCGCGCGAAATGCGGCGGGCGCTGATGACGGGGTTCGGCAATGCGCGGCTGGCGCATCGCGAGTCGGTGCAGTGCGAGGATTTGCCGAAGTGCGGGCCGGGCAAGACGAAGATCGGGTTCTTGCAGTAGTGGTGGGATGGTGCGCGGCGGCCCCGCACACCCTACCGGCCGCGATCGGTTTTCGTAGCGTGTGCGGCGCAGCCGCGCACCACCCCCCTCAAGAAGGCCCGCCCGGCAACCGTCCCGGCGCCGTCCCCGGCACGGGCGACACCTCGGGCGACGCCTGCTCCTGCCACTGCCACTGCCTGGCCGCGGCGAACACCGCGTTGGGATACTGCGGTTTGCCGCGGCTGCCGTTGTAGCGGCCCAGCGCCAGGTACAGGTTGCCGTTCTCGCGATCCAGGTAGTGCCGCAGGATCACGCAGCCGAAGCGCAGGTTGGTCTGCATGTGGAACAGCGAGGACGGGTCGCCATGGCCGATCACCCGCGTCCAGAACGGCATCACCTGCATGTAGCCGCGCGCACCCACCGGGCTGACCGCGAACTTGCGAAAGGCGCTTTCCACCTGGATCAGGCCCAGCACCAGGGTGCTGTCGAGGCCCGCGCGCTTGCTCTCGTACCAGACGGTCTGCAGGAATTCCTTGCGCTCGGTCCAGTCCGCCTTGCGGGCGACCAGCCGCCTGCTCATCGCGCCCAGCCAGCGCAGGTAGCGCAGTCGCTGGTCGATCTCGGCGAATTCGGGAATGGGCGGGGCGCTGTTGGCAATGGCTGACGTCAGCGCGGTGCGCACGGAGTCGGCCAGCGGCTCCTCCAGCTGCCCGCCGGCATGCGCGCTGCCGCCCATGCACCACAAGCCCACGCCGGCCAGCGCCGGCTGCAGGCAGGCTCGGCGCGTGATCACGCCTGCAGCCGGCCCTTGACGAAGGCCGCGATCTCGGTGACGGGGACCTTGGTCGCGCCAGCATCGCGCCGGTTCTGGTATTCGAGCTGCCCTTCCTTCAGGCCGCGGTCGGAGATCACCACCCGATGGGGCACGCCAATCAGCTCCCAGTCGGCAAACATCGCGCCCGGGCGCTCGCCGCGGTCGTCCAGCATCACGTCGATGCCGGCCGCCGTGAGTTCGTCGTGCAGTTGCTCCGCGGCGGCCTTCACTTCGGCGCTCCGGTCCATGCCGATCGGGCAGACCACCACGGTGAACGGCGCTATCGCGTCCGGCCAGATGATGCCGCGCTCGTCGTGGTTCTGCTCGATCGCCGCGGCCGGCAGGCGCGTGACGCCGATGCCGTAGCAGCCCATCTCGAACGGCCTGGGCTTGCCGTCTTCGTCGAGGAAGTTGGCGTTCATCGGCACGCTGTACTTGGTGCCCAGCACGAAGATGTGTCCCACCTCGATGCCGCGCTCGATGGCGAGCGTGCCCTTGCCGTCAGGCGAAGCATCGCCTTCGACCACGTTGCGCAGGTCGGCCACCAGCGCCGGCTCCGGCAGGTCGCGGCCCCAGTTCACGCCGGTGAGGTGATAGCCCTCTTCGTTGGCGCCGCAGATCCAGTCGGCCATGGCGGCCACTTCGCGGTCCGCCACCACCTTCACCGGCTGCTGCAGCCCGATCGGCCCGAGGTAACCCGGCCGGGTGCCGAAATGCGCCTCGATCTCGGCGCCGGTGGCAAAGCGAAAGCCGTTGTCCAGCCCCGGCACCTTGCTCACCTTGATCTCGTTCATGTCGTGGTCGCCGCGCAGCAGCAGCAGCCACAGCTGCTTGCCGGTGGGCAGGCCCTTGGCATCGAGCGACTCGGTGGCCAGCACCAGCGACTTGACGGTGGTCTGCAGCGGCACGGCCAGCAGCGCCGCGACGTCGGGGCAAGTGCTCTTGCCCGGCGTCGGCACCTTCTCCATCGCCTGCCCCGCGGCCGGACGCGGCCCGGCCGGCGCGAGTGCCTCGGCCTTCTCCATGTTCGCCGCGTATTCGCTTTGCGGGCAGTAGACGATCGCGTCTTCGCCGGTGGCGGCGATCACCTGGAACTCCTCGGACAGGTCGCCGCCGATGGCGCCGCTGTCGGCCGCGACGGCGCGATAACGCAGCCCGAAGCGGTCGAAGATGCGCCGGTACGCCTGCGCCATGGCCTGGTAGCTTTGCTTGGCGGCCGCCAGGTCGCGGTCGAAGCTGTACGCGTCCTTCATGATGAACTCGCGCCCGCGCATCAGGCCGAAGCGCGGCCTTCTCTCGTCGCGGAACTTGGTCTGGATCTGGTACAGGTTCCTGGGCAGCTGCTTGTAGCTGCGCAGCTCCTGGCGGGCGATGTCGGTGACGACTTCCTCGCTGGTGGGCTGCACCACGAAGTCACGCTCGTGCCGGTCCTTGATGCGCAGCAGCTCCGCGCCCATTTTCTCGAAGCGGCCGGTTTCCTGCCAGAGTTCGGCCGGCTGCACCACCGGCATCGCGAGTTCGACGGCGCCGGCGCGATTCATCTCCTCGCGCACGATCGCTTCGACCTTGCGGATCACGCGCAGGCCCATGGGCATGTACGTGTAGATGCCGGCGCCCAGCTTCTTGATCATGCCGGCGCGCGTCATCAGGCGGTGGCTTGCCACCTCCGCATCGGCGGGCGCTTCCTTGAGCGTGGTTATCAGGAACTGCGTAGCTCTCATCTGGATGGAACGAACGGGGGAGTGGCTGAGCCCTTCCGGCGCGAGGGGGCGCCGTGCATAATGAACTCAGTTCAAAGAGATTTGGGGTGTGATTATGCTTGACCGGGACGGCTTCAGGCCCAACGTCGGCATCATCCTGCTGAACCAGAGGAACCAGGTGTTCTGGGGCAAGCGCATCCGGACGCACAGCTGGCAGTTCCCGCAGGGCGGCATCGATCGCGGAGAAAGTCCCGAGCAGGCCATGTTCCGGGAACTGCATGAAGAAATCGGCCTGATGCCGGAGCACGTTCGCATCGTTGCGCGCACGCGCGACTGGCTGCGCTACGAGGTGCCCGAACGCTACATCCGCCGCGATGCGCGTGGCCACTACAAGGGCCAGAAACAGATCTGGTTTCTGTTGCAGTTGACCGGCCAGGACTGGAACCTGAACCTGCGCGCCACCAGCCACCCCGAGTTCGACGCCTGGCGCTGGAACGACTACTGGGTCCCGCTCGACGTGGTGGTCGAATTCAAGCGCGGCGTCTACGAGATGGCGCTGCGGGAACTGGCGCGCTACCTGCCCCGCAGCGACCACCGCAATCGCTATCTTCGCAGCGGCATGCGCGCGCGCGACTCCGACCACATCGGCCACGACGGCGCGGGCTGCATGCCGGGTGCCGGCATGGAACTGCCGCCGGGCGCCACTTTCGAACCCAATCCGCAGGGACACGCGGAATCGTCCGCCAAGGGAAAGCATGTTTCGTAGGATCCTGGCGCTCGCCTTGTGCAGCGCCGCCATCGCCGCCTGGGCGCAGCCCGCATTCGAGGACCCCGACTGGAAGGAACTCGACGCCCCGCCGCCGCCGGCCCTGCGCACGCAAGGCCTGGTGCCGGTCGAAGTGCAAGGCACCAGCATGCGCTTCGGCGTCGACCCCGCATCGGTGACGGTGGGCGCCGACGGCATCGTGCGCTACGTGGTGGTGGCGACCAGCCCCGGTGGCACCACCAACGGCATCTACGAAGGCATCCGCTGCGCCAGCGGCGACGTGAAGGTCTATGCGCGGCACAACCCGGACTCCGGCTGGGTGCCGGCGAAGAACAGCGACTGGCAGCCGCTGCAATCGGTCGCGCATTCGCGCTACAGCCTCAACGTGGCCCGCAACGGTGTCTGCCTCGGACGCAGCCCCAACGGCCCGGCGGTGCAGATCGTGCGCGACCTGCGGGCCTCGCCGGACATGAAGTTCCAACGGGGCGGCGTGACGCGCTGATGCATCGATGCTGCCCGCGCGGGATCAGCGCGTGAGCACCAGGTTGGTCCGGTGGATCATCTCCGGTTCCGCCACGTATCCGAGCAGCTTCTCGATTTCGCTCGACGGCTTGCGGCACAGCATGCGTGCCTCCGCCGAAGCGTAGTTCGCCAGGCCGCGGGCGATCTCCAGTCCGGCCGGATCGCGGATCGCAATGACATCGCCGCGGGCGAAGTCGCCCTCCACCGCCGTCATGCCGATCGGCAGCAGGCTCTTGCCTTCGGCGCGCAACTTCTCCACGGCGCCGGGATCGACCGTCACCGCGCCCCGCATCTGCAGGTGGTCGGCCATCCAGCGCTTGCGCGCCTGGCTTTTCTGCGTCGGCGCCACCAGCAGCGTGCCGATGATCTCGCCCTGGGCCAGGCGCAGCAGGCAATCGGGCTCGCGGCCCCAGGCGATCACGGTGGACGCGCCGGATCCCGCCGCGCGCTTGGCCGCCAGCACCTTGGTGATCATGCCGCCCTTGCCGATGCTGGAGCCGGCGCCACCCGCCATCGACTCCAGGCTGGTGTCGCCGGCCTTGGCCTGCTGGATGAAGCGCGCGTGCGGATCCTTGCGCGGATCGGCGCTGTACAGGCCCTTCTGGTCGGTGAGGATCACCAGCAGGTCCGCTTCCACGAGGTTCGCGACCAGCGCGCCCAGCGTGTCGTTGTCGCCCACCTTGATCTCGTCGTTGACGACGGTATCGTTCTCGTTGATCACCGGCAGCACGTGCAGCGACAGCAGCGTGAGCAGGGTCGAGCGGGCGTTGAGATATCGCTCGCGATCGGCGAGGTCGGCATGCGTGAGCAGCACCTGCGCCGACGCCAGCCCGTGCTGGCGCAGCTTGGACTCGTACATCTGCGCCAGGCCCATCTGGCCGACGGCGGCCGCGGCTTGCAGTTCGTGCAGTTGATGCGGGCGCGTGGTCCAGCCCAGGCGCTTCATGCCCTCGGCGATGGCGCCGCTGGACACCATGATCACTTCGCGGCCGTCGGCCCTCAGGGCGGCGAGCTGGCGGCACCATTCGCCGATGGCGGCCTCGTCGAGCCCCCGGCCGTCGTTGGTGACGAGGCTGGAACCGACCTTCACGACGATGCGTCGCGCGTCGCGCAGCGTCGCGGTGCCTTCCTTGTTGTTACTCTGGCTCATCGCCCGCATTGTCGCTGGCGGCGAAGCGGGGGTCGACATCCACGGACGGCTGCTCGGCAACCTGCTGCTTGCGAATGTGCTCGTAGGCCGCCCGCACCAGGTGTTCGCAGCCCTCGCGGGTCAGCGCGGAGATCTCGAACACCGGCCCCTTGGGCTTGAAGCGCTTGACGAAGTCCTTCACCCTCGCCTCGCGCTCCTCCTTGGGCACCATGTCCAGCTTGTTCAACACCAGCCAGCGCGGCTTGTCGAACAGCGCCTTGTCGTACTTCTTCAGCTCCGCCAGGATGGACTTGGCCTGCGCCACCGGGTCCACCGCGTCGTCGAAGGGCGCGAGGTCCACGACGTGCAGCAAGAGGCGCGTGCGCTGCAGGTGGCGCAGGAACTGGTGGCCCAGGCCCGCCCCTTCCGAGGCGCCCTCGATCAGGCCCGGCAAGTCGGCGATCACGAAACTCTGCTCCGGCGCGACGCGCACGACGCCCAGGTTCGGGTGCAGCGTGGTGAACGCGTAGTCGGCGATCTTCGGCCGCGCGTTCGACACCGCGGAGATCAGCGTGGACTTGCCGGCATTGGGCATCCCGAGCAAGCCGACGTCGGCCAGCACCTTCAGCTCCAGCTTCAGGCTCTTCTTCTCGCCCGGCCAGCCCGGCGTCTTCTGCCGCGGCGCCCGGTTGACGGCGCTCTTGAAGCGCATGTTGCCGAAGCCGCCGTCGCCGCCCTTGGCGATCATGATCTTCTCGCCCGGCACGAGCAGTTCGTACAGGACGTCGCCGGTCTCGGCGTCCGTGATGATGGTGCCCACCGGCATCTTCAGCACGATGTCGTCGCCCATGGCGCCGAACATGTCCGAGCCCATGCCGTGCTCGCCGCCCCTGGCGTCGTGCCGGCGCGAGAAGCGGAAGTCGACCAGCGTGTTCAGGTTCGGGTCGGCCAGGGCCCAGACGTGGCCGCCGCGGCCGCCGTCGCCGCCGTTGGGGCCGCCGAATTCCTTGTACTTCTCGTGGCGGAACGAGACGCAGCCGTTCCCTCCATCCCCGGCGGAGATGTCGATGAAAGCTTCGTCGACGAATTTCATGATCTTGATCTTATAAAGGACAAAGCCCCGACTCGTCGGGGCTTTGTTTCACCCCGTGTCGGGGCGAGCACTGCAGCTGAGCGAGGCTCAGGCCGCGGGACCGATGTTCACCATGTGCTTGTTCATCGAGCCCTTGATCTTGAACTGCACGTGGCCTTCCACCAGGGCGAACAGCGTGTGGTCCTTGCCCAGGCCGACGTTCACGCCGGGATGGAACTTGGTGCCGCGCTGGCGCACGATGATGGCGCCGGCGCTGATGAGTTCGCCGCCGAAGGCCTTGACGCCCAGCATCTTGGGCTGGGAATCACGCCCGTTTCGCGTAGAGCCGCCGCCTTTTTTCTGTGCCATTTCTCTTCCAATCAGTCGGGGACAGAGCTGGAGGGATCTGTCCCCAATGTCATTGATTAACCAGCGATCGCGCCGATTTGCAGTTCGGTGTACTGCTGGCGATGACCTTGGTGCTTCTGGTAGTGCTTGCGACGGCGCATCTTGAAGATGCGAACCTTGTCGTGCTTGCCGTGCGCGACGATTGTCGCCATCACAGTGGCACCGGACACCAGGGGCACCCCGATCTTCAGGTCGCTGCCGTTGCCGAGAGCGAGAACCTGGTCGATGGTGATTTCCTGGCCGATGTCCGCAGTAATCTGTTCTACCTTGATCTTGTCGCCGGACGCAACACGATACTGTTTGCCTCCGGTTTTTATGACCGCGTACATAGTGACCTCACATTGGGACGACCCCAAAGGGGTCTTCAAATGAAACCGCAAGGGTCTCATTTCTCCCCCGGACGGATTTCCGGGAAAGCCGGCGAGTATAGCATTGTTGGCGGTCACTCACAAGCCGGCAGCCCGGCCGGGCGCGCGGGGGGCAAGGGGCTTTCTATAATTGGAGAAACCCCGGACCCCCATTTGACCGATTCCTCTCCCAGTGCCGCCACCGTCCTTTCCCTGATCACGGGCGACATGCGCGAGGTGGACGTCGTGATCGCCCGCCGCCTCGGCTCCGGTGTGCCCCTGGTGGGCGAGGTGTCCCAGTACATCATCTCCTCGGGCGGCAAACGCCTGCGCCCGGCCCTGCTGCTGCTGGTGTGCGGCGCGCTGGGCTACCACGGCGACCAGCGCTTCAACCTGGCGGCCGTGGTGGAGTTCATCCATACCGCCACCCTGCTGCACGACGACGTCGTCGACGAGTCGACGCTGCGTCGCGGCCGCGCCACCGCGAACCACAACTTCGGCAACCCGGCGAGCGTGCTGGTCGGCGACTTCCTCTACTCGCGCGCTTTCCAGATGATGCTGGATGCCCACGACATGCGCGTGATGGAGATCCTGGCCGAAGCCACCAACGTCATCGCCGAGGGCGAGGTCATGCAGCTGATGAACATGCACGACCCCGAGCTCGACGAAAAGGCGTACCTGCAGGTGATCCGTTCGAAGACGGCCAAATTGTTCGAGGCCAGCGCGCGCCTGGGCGCCGTGCTGGCCGGCGCGACACCAGCCATGGAGCGCAACTGCGCCGCTTACGGCCAGGCCCTGGGCACCGCCTTCCAGGTGATCGACGACGTGCTCGATTACGCCGGCGCCGCGGAGGAGATGGGCAAGAACCTCGGCGACGACCTGCGCGAAGGCAAGGTGACCTTGCCCCTGATCGCCGCCATGCGGCGCGGCACCCAGGCGCAGCGCGACCTGATCCGCCACGCGATCGAGACCGGCGCGCTGGAAGAGCTCGATCACATCAGCCAGATCGTGCGCGAGACCGGCGCACTGGACGTGGCCCATGAAGCCGCGGCCGCCGAGGCCAAGCGCGCGATGTCAGCTGCCGAACAGCTGCCCGCGAATGAGCACTCCAGAGCTTTGGTACAATTGGCGGCTTCACTGCTGCAGCGGCGTAACTGAACTCGCAAGAGGCCAGCTTCACGCGCATCGCAGACAAAATCGGGGTGTAGCTTAGCCTGGTAGAGCGCTACGTTCGGGACGTAGAGGCCGGAGGTTCGAATCCTCTCACCCCGACCAGCTTTTCCCTTGTGGATCAAATTCGTTTTTGATCATCAAGCCAACGGAGAAGCTTCTTCGCACAGGGTCTGTGCCGGATCTGTGCCATCGGTGGCCGCGTCCTCGACAGGATGTGCGCTTCCTGCTTGCGGTGCGATCGGCGCAGGTCGCCGACTTCAATTCAGCCTGCCGGCGAGCGCTCCCCGGATGTACAGCCCCATCTGGTCGACCAGCCGCGCCAGATTCTCACGTGGAAAACAGCCCGGCTCCAGCGCGGTGGCACCCAAGGCCGCAAACAGGTACCCCCGGGCATCTTCGGTCTGGCAGCGGAGCACGGAACAGTGCCCCGCCAGCTGTTCGCCCGTCAACCTGGCCGACAAGCCAAGCGACTCAGCGCCCCTCAGAAGGTCGTAGATGGGATAGCCCTGCGTCATCGATCCACCCCAGTCGATGAACCGGAGCCGCTCCCCCCAGGGCTCGCGGCGCCTTCTTGCGTCCTGCGGCCGCAGCATCATGTTGCCCCACCAGAGATTGCCGTGCATCAGGCAATGGGCGGGGTGCCAGCGCCCGTTCTGCACGCGCGTGTGCGCCCCCTCCGCGGCCCTGCGGCTGTCCGCGGAGAAGTCCGGAGACTCGGCGATCGCCTGCAACGGACGCAGGTACTCGGCATCGAGGCGGTCCCGGCGCACCTGCACGCATGTGCGACTGGCAACCTGGTACAGCCACTCGAGGACCGCCCCGCGCACACGGGCCTTCTGCAGGCGCATGAAAAGGCCCGACGCCGCGAAGCTTTGGAGGAAGGGCGTGATGCAGTAGCTGCGTCCGTCCAATCGCCCCGTCAGCAGCGGCCTGGCGATCCGCATCGAGAGGCGGCCGTCCAGCGCCGCAGCCGCGGCTGTGGACCGCTGGGCGACGCGGTCGGCTGCAAACGGCTCGGCGTCAGGTGAGTACAGCACCACGAACCGCCGCCTCGATTGCCTGCCGCGGGCCAGCAGCACTTCCATGCTGTCCGCAAGTGCGCCGCGATACAGCGGCTCGACGAGAAGTTCGTCACCCGGTACGCCGCAGCGCAACGCGATCGACGGGTCTGACGCGAAGTGGATCGCCCAGGATTCCGCCTGGCTACCGACGGCCTGGGACATCACGCGCCGATCGCTCCGGCCGGGGTGGCTTCAACGCCAGGAAGTTCAAGCCCGGCATCACGTGCTTGACCATCGAGGCGGGCAAGCTGCCAAGCACCAGGCGCTCCAGGCGCGAGTGGCCGCTGACAAAGCCTGGTGCCTCGCGCGCTGCCCGAACCGAATGGCTGTCCGTTTCGACGAGCACCTCGGGAAACCGACAGTCCGGCGCAGCCCACCAGCTCTTCTCCGGCGTGAAACCCGCCTCCCCCAGCATGCCGCGCAAGCGGGAGTAGGAATGCAGCATGCCCGGCTGCCGGCGTCTGTACAGCGCCTTGGCGAGGCCGCGGGGCAACGCGCTCCCGAACCGCATGCCGACGAAGTGTTCATCGGGTCGGCCGCACAGGTAGGAGATCCCGAAGCGGTTCTTGGTGGCCAGGTACAGCCGTCCTCCGGGACGCAGGACCCGGTGCATCTCGGCCAGCATGCGCCGCTGCACCACGACATGGTCTTCTTCGCTGCGCGCGGCACACCACTCGAACACGAGATTCAGCAAGACCAGGTCGAACGTGCCGCTGCGGTACGGCAGCCGGCAATCGCGCCCCCCGGCAGCGACCCGGACGTTCGTGACCCTCTCCTGCTTCATGCGCAAGGCCGTGAACTGCGACTGCTCCGGGACCACCTCGAGCGCATCCACCAGGCGCGCGCGGGTCGCAAGCGCAGACGTGAACTGGCCCAGGCCCGGGCCGATCTCGAGCACATGCGAATCCTCGTCCAGGGGCAGGTACTCCAGGTACCTCCGGCGCACGGGGCTGAAGATGTACTTGACAAAGGCTTCGTCGTGGAAGCGATGCAGCGCCGCCTCCCAACCATCCTGGCCCGCAGCCACGTTCATCCGACGCAAGCGTTCGGCCGTGGCCTGGTCCTCCGAGCACGAGGTCGACTCGAAGTACACGACGCCATCACGGACCACGCCCACCTGCTTTCCACGGTCAGTGATCAACCGGCCCCGGTCCTCGTGAAGCGCTCCGCCGGTATCAGGGCATTGATAGTCGGAGAGATCGGCAAGCGCTGCAGGCATCATGTGGTGAGAAATGGGAGATGAAGGTGCAAGCACAACCTGGTTCCTCTTTTCTGCAAGAGCTCGTGCATGAAGGGCAGCACTCGCGGCTTGGAAGAATTCTTGTGGGATACGGTCGACTACAGCTTGAGGATTTGCCTGGTTTTGGCTCGCACTTCCTGGATGCGATCGAGAGGAACGGCAAAGTAGTTGGTGGTGCGCCGTGGGTGGAGGTGGCTGTCCAGGAAGCCGTCCAGTGTCAGCGGCGGCGCCGTATGGGCCAGCCGATTGGGGATGAACACTGCGTACTGCCGCGCCTGGAAGAAGTGCCATATGTCGGGCTTGGTATAGCCCAGACAATCCTCCGGTCCACTCTCGAACATGACGACAGGCCTCGATGTCGCGAGCAGCGCAGCCGCACCTCTCAGCACGCCAAGTTCCGCTCCCTCGACGTCGATCTTCATGACGTCGACATCGACGGAGCTGATCATCGAATCCAGGGTCCTGAGGGGCACCTGCAGTTCTCTCACCCGGGTTGATCTTTTCGCAAGCGAGCTCAATGCCGAGTTGTCTAGACTCACATGGAATGTCGCCTGCCCTTCCGACTCCGCCAACGCACAGCAATGAACGGTAACGGACGGAAAGCTTCGCTTCAGTCGGGCTGCTTTTTCCGGAACAGGCTCGAATGCTTCGATGCGGGAGTCGCGGCAATGCTTCGCCACCCGCGCCGTGATCGAGCCGATGTGCGCGCCTATGTCGAGAAATATCTTGCGCGGCTCGCACAGCCTGGACACGATCAGTTCGGCCATCACATCGCTCGCCACTGCCCCGGCAAGCTCGTCAGGCGCCGCGATCCGGTCGTACAGCGCCCTGAGCTTTAGGGCGGCCCCTGCCATCGGGGAGGCGACGATTGATTCAGTAAGAGAGATATGCATGTTGGAAGGAAGAACGTCGGCCAGCCATTTTTTTCAGGAGGAGACGCATGGTCACGGCCCGACTTGTCCCTGGGGTATGGATGCGTGCCTCCGCAGGTGGACTGTGTGAGCGGTCGTGGATAGCTGCAGGCCAGCATACCGAGCCGTCGCAACTGCCGGAATGACACCATCGACCTAATGCACGGGTGGCATGGTTC
>JAQGMY010000262.1 GCA_028292105.1 Ramlibacter sp. | reverse complement strand
ACTCGTGCCAGGCCCAGTTCGGCACGTCCGGCAGCAAAGGCGCGCCCATCGGCGGCGACAGCACCGCGCGCGGCATGGCGCCGGAGGGCTGCCAGACCTCGACGTTGACGATGTTCCAGACCACCACGCGGGCGTTGCCCGGCAGGCGCAGCTGGGGCCGGTTCACGATGGACTGGTAAGGGGCGCGGGCGCGGACGCTGCCGCCAAGGGTGGAACTCATGGTGCTTTCTGGGGCTGTTACTTGGGCTGGAGCATCTCGCTGCCCGGGATCACGCCCACGGGCAGCTTCTGGCAGAACTCGGCGATCTCGCCCGGGCGAGCCCGCCAGACCTTGTCCTGGCCCTTGCCCTCGAGGCAATGGCGCAGCGCCAGGCGCAGCGGCCGCAGCCGAAAGGGCTGGCCGAAGATGTTCGGGTGGATCGACACGTTCATCACCAGCGGATGCCGCTCGCACTGTTCGGACATCTCGTCGTACTGCTGCACGATCATGTCGCAGAAGTCGCTGGCATCCTGCTTGCGGTGCGTGATCACCTGCGAGTCGTTCAACTCGATCGGGTAGGGCACCGAAAGGATGGGGCCGCTGCGGGTGCGCAGCCACACCGGCTGGTCGTCCATCGGCCAGTCCATCAGGTACTTGAAGCCGGCTTCCTTCAGCAGGTCGGGCGTCCACGCGCTTTCGTACGCGCCGGAGCCCATCCAGCCGGCCGGCGCACGGCCTTCGTGCTGGACGAAGGTGGCGACCACGTCCTGGATGATCCGCTCCTCGTCGGCCTCCCACATGCCGCGGTGGTTTTCCGCATTGGTGCGGCCATGGGCCACGATCTCGTCCCCGCGCCGGCGGATCTCGTCCATTACCTGCGGCGCGTAGTCGTAGAGCAGGCTGTTGACGTTGTGCGCAGCAGGCAGCCGCAATTCGTCGAACAGCTCGAAGAAGCGCCAGATGCCGATGCGGTTGCCGTAGTCGCGCCAGGAGTAGTTGCGGTGGGTCTGCGGCTCGCCGGTCTTCGCCGGGTCGTGGCCATTGCCGGCGCCGAAGGCAAAGCACTCGACGTTGGTCGTCATCACGAAGGCCAGGCGCTTGCCGCCGGGCCAGCTGTAGTCCTTGCGCTCGGGCAGCGGGTGGTATTCGTAACGCGTCTGGCGGGGAAGAAGCGGTCTGGTCATGGGGTCATGCTACGGGTGCGCTGCGCCGGGCGCAACGCGCCGCGCCGCAATAACGGCTCCTAGCTGGCGGGATGGCGCCGGCCGAACATGCCGTAGCCCTCCATCTCCAGCACCTTGTGGCCGTCCTGGTTGAACAGTTCCCAGCGCGATCGCACCATGCCGGTGTCGGGCCGCGACTTCAGCGGTCGGGACTCCAGGATCGTGTGGCGCAGCGACAGCTGGTCGCCCGGGAACACCGGCTTGAGCCACTTGAGGCTTTCCAGCCCGGGCGAGCCCATGCTGGCCGCGTGGCTCAGCATGTTCTCCACCGTGAGCTTCATGCACACGGCGGCCGTCTGCCAGCCGCTGGCCACCAGCCCGCCGAAGTGCGACTGGCGCGCGGCCTCTTCGTCCAGGTGGAAGGGCTGCGGGTCGTACTGCGCCGCGAATTCCTTGATCTGTTGCGCCGTAAGCGAGGTGGTGCCCAGCTCGCGGACGCTGCCAGGCAGCAGGTCTTCCCAATACAGGGTGATGGCCATCAGCGGCCCCCGGACACATCGACCAGCGACATCGTGGTGTAGCTGGCGTCGGCCGACAGCAACCAGACGATTGCCTGGGCCACTTCCTCGGCGCTGCCGCCGCGCTGCATCGGCACCAGGTGCTGCAGCTCCTTCACCCGGTCGGGCAATCCGCCGGAGGCGTGGATCTCGGTCTCGATCAGCCCAGGGCGCACGGCGTTCACGCGGATGCCTTCGGCGGCCACTTCCTTGGCCAGGCCGATGGTGAAGCTGTCGATGGCGCCCTTGGCCGCGGCATAGTCCACGTACTGGCCGGGCGCGCCCAGCCGCGCCGCGGCACTGGAGACGTTGACGATGGCGCCGCCGCTGCCGCCATGCCTGGTGCTCATGCGCCGCACCGCTTCGCGCGCGCACAGGAAACTGCCGATCACGTTGACGTCGAACATGCGCTTGAGGCGCTCCACGCCCATCTCGTCGACGCGGGCGGCGCGGTCCACGATGCCGGCGTTGTTGACGAGCGCGGTCAGGCGCCCCAGCTTGCTGTCTACCTGGGCGAACATCTCGAGCACCTGCGACTCGTCGGCGACGTCGGCGCGCAAGGCTTCGGCCCGGCCTCCCGCGCTGCGGATCGCCCGCACCACTGCGTCTGCCGCTTGCCCGTTGCGGGTGTAATTCACGGCGACGGCATAGCCCTTGCGGGCAGCGAGCAGCGCGGTCGCGGCGCCTATGCCACGGCTGCCGCCGGTGACCAACAGAACTTCGTCCAAGTTGCCTCCCACTGCCGCGCTGCCGGCGGCGATCCACCATTAGAGCAAACCTCCGATGGATTGACGCCGGGGGGCGTGATGAGGGAAGCTCGCCCTCTTTTTGCAGCTTTCACAACAGGAGTCCGAAATGGGCCAATTCACCGAACTCAAGGCGGCCGACGGCCAGATGATCCCCGCCTACGTGGCGCAACCCGCGGGCAAGCCCAAGGGCGGCATCGTGGTCATCCAGGAAATCTTCGGCGTCAATTCGCACATCCAGTCCGTCGCGGACCTGTACGCGGCGCAAGGCTACCTGGCCGTCGCGCCGGCGATCTTCCACCGCGTCAAGCCCGATGTCGACCTCGGCTACACGAGCGAGGACATGGCCGCCGGCATGGCGCTGAAGACGGCCACCGAGGCGCTCCCCGCCCCCGGCGTGATGCAGGACATCCAGGCGGCCATCAACCACGCCGCGCAGGGCGGCAAGGTCGGCATCGTCGGCTTCTGCTACGGCGGCCTGCTGGCCTGGCGGGCGGCCTGCGAGCTGACCGGCCTGAGCGCCGCGGTGCCGTACTACGGCGGCGGCGTCACAACGCCCGACGAAGTCAAGCGCAAGCCGAAGGTGCCGGTGCTGGCGCACTTCGGTGACAAGGACAAGCACATCTCGGTGGAGAGCGTGGAGGCCTTCAGGAAGGCCCAACCGGGCATCGAGGTGCAGCTGTACCCCGCCGACCACGGCTTCAACTGCGACCAGCGCGGCTCCTACGACGCCGAAGCCGCCAAGCGGGCCCGCGAACGCACCCTGGCCTTCTTCGCCAAGCACCTGGGCTGATGCCTCGTGCCGTCGTCCCCGCGCAGGCGGGGACCTCCCCCGTCGTCCCCGCGCAGGCGGGGACCCAGAGCTTCCGTTCCCTCTTCGCGGCGATAGCGGCCTTTCTTCTGGCCGGCACCGCCGCCGCAGCCGACTACGCCGGCCCGATCTTCGACGCGCACCTGCACTACAACGAAGAAGCCTGGAACGGCCGCACCGGCCCGCACCCACCGGCCGACGCGCTGGCCCGCATGCAGCGCAATGGCGTGCGGGCGATCGTCGCCAACTCGCGGCCGAACGACGGCACCAGGACGCTGGCGCAGCTGCCCGAGACCCGGCAGGCCGGCGTGACGGTCGTGCCGTTCGTGCGCCTGTACCGCACCCGCGCCGACTACAACAACTGGTTCCGCGACGAAACCATCTACGACATGGTGAAGTCGGAGCTGGCCACGGGCACGGCGGCGGGACCGTACCGCGGCCTGGGCGAATTCCACCTGTACGACAGCGGCAACGCCAATGGCCCGGTCGCCCGCAAGCTGATGGTGCTGGCCGAACAGAAGGACCTGGTGGTTCTCGCGCATGTCGACGACCCGGCCATCGACCTGCTGATGGCGGCAACCCCGTCCAAGGGCGCCAAGCTGCGCCTGATCTGGGCGCATACCGGCATCGGCGGCGCACCGGTGGCACGGGTCGACCAGTTGCTGGCGCGGTACCCGGGCCTGCACGGTGAGCTGTCCTATCGCCCGGGACTCACTTGCGAAGGCGGCCAGCTGTGCCCGGAGTGGCGCCAACTGCTGCTGAAATATCCCTCGCGCTTCGTGCTCGGATCCGATACCTGGATCAACCCGCGCTGGGAGTCCTACGACGACACGATGCGCTCTTACCGCAGGTGGCTGGGCGGGCTGCCTGCCGATGTCGCGCAGCGCATCGCCTGGGACAACGCCGCCGGCCTTTTCGGAGTCAAGCAGCCATGAAGCGCCGATTGCATTACTTCCCCAGCACCGCGGCGATGATCCCGCACATCCTGCTGGAGGAACTGGGCCTGCCCTACGAGCGGGTGCTGGTGGACCGCACGCGGGACGCGCACAAGGCGCCGGAGTACCTGAAGCTCAATCCGAATGGCCTGATGCCGGTGCTGAGCGAGGACGACCTCGTGCTGTACGAAACCGCTGCCATCGTGCTGCACCTGTGCGACACGCATCCGCAGGCGCGGCTCGCACCGGGCGTCGGCACCACCGAGCGCGCCCACTTCTACAAATGGCTGATGTGGCTGTCCAGCACGCTGCAGCCGGCCTTGGGCCTCTACTTCTATCCGCACCGCTGGGTCGCCGAAGGCAACGCTGAAGGCGCGGCGCAGGTGAAGGGCAGGGCGCAAGCGCGCGTCGGCGGCATGCTGGACCAGCTCGATGCGCTGGTCGCTGCCAACGGCGGCCCCTGGCTGATGGGCGAGGCGTTCTGTGCCCTCGACCCTTACGTTTTCACCCTCTGCCGCTGGACGCGCAACTTCTCGAGCGGCAAGGCGCGCGAGCGAGCCCACCTGGAGCCGTACCTGCAACGCGTCAGCGAACGGCCGGCGGTGCAGCGTGTGTTTGCCGCGGAACGGATCTCAGCGCCGTTCTTCTAGCAGCTGCTGCAGCTCGAGCGCGTTGCCGGCGGCGGCGCCGGAGGCGGTGTTGTCGAAGATGCACCACACCTGCGCGCCTTGCGCCTCCGCGGCGCGGATGCGGTCGGCCAGCGACTCCAGCAGCGGCCGCTCGTACGACGAGTAGTACACGCGTGGCGACCCGTGCAGCCGCAGGTACACGCGTGCGGGCCAGCCACCCGGCAAGGCGCCGGGCGGGTGCCGCACCGGATCGGCCAGCACCCGCGCGATCTCCATCTGGTGCAGCAGCGCGTCGGCTTCTCCTTCGAACCAGGTGGCGTGGCGCGGCTCCAGGGCGATCGCTCCTGGATGGTGGCCGCGCAGCAACCGGAGGAAGCTTTCGACCCGCGCGGCGTCGAAGGCGAAGCTCGGAGGCAGTTGCACCAGCAGGCAATGGAGCTTGGACCCGAGGCCTCCCGCCTGCCCCATGAACTCGGCCAGCAGCGACTCGCAATCGAGCAGCCGGCGTTCGTGCGTGATGGTCCTGGGCAGCTTGGCGCAAAAGCCGAAGTGCGCCGGCACCGCCGCCGCCCAGCGTTCGTACAGTGAGCGCTTGTGCGGGCGGTGGAACGACGAGTTGATCTCCGCCACCGGAAACCTGGCCGCGTAGCGCGTGAGATGACTGCCTTCTGGCGGGAAGCTGCCCTGCACCGCGCGCGGCAGGCTCCATCCCGCGGTGCCCACCAGCGTCACTTTTCTTCCTTGTGACGGGCGTGGCGCGCCGGCGGCTGCCCGCTTTGCTGGCGCAAGGCATCGTCGATCTGCCTGGCCAGGGTCTCGGGCCGCGTGGCCTGTTCCAGCACGCGCAGTTCGAGCTCGTCGTCTTCCTCGACACCGACCTTGCGGGCAATGCGTTCCAGCATCTGCAGCATCTTGGTGTTTTCCTGCTCCGCCAGCAGGTTGATCTGCAAGTCCAGCTCGCTGCGGCGCTCCGAGACGCGCATGTCGTAGTTCTGGCTGATCAGGATGAACGCCGACAGGAAGATCGCCTCCAGAGAGACGCACAAAGTGAGGAAGGTGAAGGGGTATGGGTCGAAGCGTGGCAGCCCGGGGAGCACGTTCCAGAGGACCCACGCGGCGAACAGGCCGGCATGGATCCACACGAAGGTAATGCTGCCGCAAAACTGCGCCACGAACTCGGCGATGCGGTCGGCGGTGGTGCGCCGGGCGACCGCGAGGTTCTCCAGCCCGCGCATGGCGCGCACGTTCTCGCGCGTGACGTCCGCCACCGTCCGCGCCTTGCGATAGCTGGGGCGGTCGTGGCTGGATGCGCTCATCGTCAACGGGCCCGGGCGAGGTAGCGTTTGCGCCAGAACACCACGCCCAGCACGATCGCGATGACTGCCATCGCGCCGAACGTCCACCAGACGCCTGTGGGCGAGTGGATGACGGGCAGGAACTCGAAGTTCATGCCGAAGATGCCCGCGATCAGGTTCAAGGGCAGGAAGATCGCCGTCAGCGCCGTCAAGGTGCGCATGATGTCGTTGGTGCGATTGCCGACCGCGGAGAAGTGGATCTGCACCGCCGTCTCGGCGCCTTGCTCCATGCGGTGGACGTGATGCACCACGCGCTGTATGTGTTCGACCACGTCGCGGCCGCGCGCCAGCAGGCTGTCGCGTTCCGCCTGCTCCATCCAGGGCGGCGGTTGTTCCTTCTGCGTGTCCAGCCATTCCTGCATCGCGTCGTGCTGTTCCTCGCACAGGTCTTCCAGCGCGTGCAGCGCATTGCGCGCGGTCATCAGCGCCGCCCAGTCGGCTGCGCTGCCGCGCGGCGCCAGCAGCTCCTGCTGCCAGCGATCGAGCTCGGCGCTGAGCAGCTTGCGCAGGTCGAGGTAGTTGTCCACCATCAGGTTCAGCATGCGCAGCATCAGGTCCGCGGAACTGGAGGGCAGCCGGCTGCGGGCGGCGGCGTTGAGGCCTTCGCTGTTCACGGCGTCGCTCAGGTAGCGCTCGATGAAGGCCTTGGCCGCGAAGCAGCCCGCCGGGTGCACCGTGATCAGCAGCCGGTCGAACACGACGAAACCCACCGCCCGGGTGCGGATGCGCCCAAAGGCGGCGAGCTGCCTGTCCTTGCTGGCCGCGCCGTCGCCGATTTCCGCCGTGACTTCGGCTTCGGTGGCGAGCCGGCGGAAGATCACCAGGTCGTACACGGAGGTGTAGTCGTAGTGCGAAGGGTGGGCGCGGTTGCCGAGGTCCTTCACGTGCAGGTCGAGCAGGGGCGAGTTGCCCAGCACCTGCGCCGCCCGCTGCAGCACGGGCAAGTCGAGTTCCAGCTGTTCCCGCTCGACGTAGATCCACACGAAGCCGCGGTCGGGCACCCGCTGCGGCACGTGGTCCAGGAACCGCAGCGTGCCGGCCCCGAATTCGACGATATGCACCTTGGGGCCTGTCCCGCTCAGGCCCGCAACGCGCGGGCGGCGGCGAGGGCGAAGTAGGTCAGCACGCCGTCGGCGCCGGCGCGCTTGAAGGCCAGCAGGCTTTCCATCATGACCAGGTCGTGATCGAGCCAGCCGTTGGCCGCGGCGGCCTTGAGCATCGCGTACTCGCCCGACACCTGGTAGGCGAAGGTCGGCACGCGGAATTCGTCCTTCACCCGCCGCACGATGTCGAGGTAGGGCATGCCGGGCTTGACCATCACCATGTCGGCGCCTTCGGCCAGGTCCATGGCCACTTCGCGCAGCGCCTCGTCGCTGTTGCCCGGGTCCATCTGGTAGACCTTCTTGTTGCTCTTGCCCAGGTTGGCGGCAGAGCCCACGGCATCGCGGAACGGGCCGTAGAAGGCGCTCGCGTACTTGGCGCTGTACGCCATGATCTGCGTGTGGATGAGGCCCTCGGCCTCCAGCGCCTGGCGGATCGCGCCTATGCGCCCGTCCATCATGTCGCTGGGCGCCACGATGTCAACGCCGGCGCGGGCCTGGGTCAGGGCCTGCTGCACCAGCACTTCCACCGTCTCGTCATTCAGGATGTAGCCGTTCCCATCGGGCAGACCGTCCTGGCCATGCGTGGTGAAAGGGTCCAGCGCCACATCGGTCATCACGCCCAGTTCGGGAAAGCGGCTTTTCAGTTCACGCACCACGCGCGGCAC
>JAQGMY010000146.1 GCA_028292105.1 Ramlibacter sp. | reverse complement strand
GGGCCGGCAGCGCGTGCGATGGTGGCGGCGCGCCGGTCGAGGACCATGTTGCCGGAGGTCTGCACGATCTCGGTGTCCAGCACCCGGCCGTCGTTGTTGACCGTCACGATCATGGTCAGCTCGCCGTACAGCTTGCGGCCGGCCGCTTCGGGGAAATTCTGGGTGCCGCGGTCCTCGATGCGGCGGCGCAGCGCGTCGTAGTAGATCGCGTACGCCTCCTCGCGCGTGGCGGGGCTGATGTAGCGCTTCTTGGGCCGCGCGTTTTCCTCGTTGATGCGACGCTCGATCTGCGCCAGCAGCTTCATCAGGTGCCGGCGCTTTTCTTCCTGCGCGGTGGCCGTCGGGCTGGTGTTCGGCTGCTTCGGGTCCGCCGGCGGGATGGCGGCCAGGGCGGCCTTGAGCTGCGTGAGCATCAGCGTCTGCTGCTCCTGCATCTCCTCGATCTTGCGCTGCGCGTCCTCGGCGGCGTCGCCGAAAGCCGTCAGCGCCGAAGGCGGCAGCGGCGAGCTGGCCAGGCCTTTTTCGGCTTCGCCGCCGCCGGCCAGGCTGGCCTGCGCGATCGCTTGCGCCTGGTCCACCTTCTCGTTGCTGCGCGCGTTGACCAGCACCACTTCCAGCGGCGTGTCGCGGAACACCCGGTTGAAACCTTCGGGGTCGACGATGCGGACCGTGAGCGCCGCGGCGTGCACGATCAGGGACGCGCCCAGCGCGATCTGCAGGGTGCTCAGGGACTTCAGGTTCACGGAGTCACGTTCAGGGAGTCACGACGGCGCCTGCGGGCGCCGCATTGGCTTCGGCATCCGAAGTGTCCGTGACATCCACCGCGATCGCAATCGGCCCGGCCACCGTTTCTTCCTCGCTGTCGTCTTCTACCGACGCTGGTGCGCTGGATTCCGTGTCCAGGCGCTGGATCACGCTGCCGCTGACGTCCAGCGTGATCAGGTCGATCTCGCCCAGCTTCAGGCGTACGCGGGCGCCGCGCGGCAGGTCCGAGGTTCCCAGCACCGGCAGCACCAGCGGCAGCGTGTCGGCGCGAGCCAGGCCTTCCTTGAACACGGTGGCATCGAGCTCGCGCACGCCTTGCTGCTGCAGGTACTTGAGCGTCCAGTAACGCTCCATGCCGGCCTGGTTGGCGTTGTACGCGCTGTAGGCGGCATCGAAAGCGGAAATGACCGAGAACAGTTCCGCGTCCTTCGGCTTGAAGGGCGCGGCCAGGGCGGCAGTGCGGCCGTGGCGGGCCACGGCGATGATCTGCCACTGGTTGACGAGGTCCGTGTAGCGGCGCAGCGGCGAGGTGCTCCAGGCATAAGCTTTCACGCCTATGCCGGCGTGCGGCGCGACCTTGGTGCCCATGCGCACCTTCACGCCCGGCGCCAGGCTGGCCTGGCTGCGGTAGATGCCGGGCACGCCGTTCTCGGCCAGCCACAGCCCCCAGGTGCTGTTCGCCAGGATCATCGCCTCGGACACGATCAGGTCCAGCGGCGCGCCCCGGCGCCGCACGGTGATCTCCACCGTCTCGTCGCCTTCCGGGCCGTGCTCGCCCGCGCCCGGCACGCGGAAGTTGTAGTCGGGACGGTTGAAGTTCTCCGGCTTGCCGCGGATCACCTCGCGTTGCGCCTTGAGGTCCCTGGCGAGCCGGAACAGGAAGGAGAGTTCGGCACGGAAGCTCGCCGCGGCGGGCGGCACGCCATCGTCGGGCAGCGATGCGTCCTCCAGCCAGGCCTCGGTGAGGTGCGCATCGAGCTGGTCGTGCCGCAGGTTCGCGGCGATCGGCACGCGCTCCAGCCGCGTCTCGCTGGCCTTCACCACCAGCGAGGCCTCGTCGTACTGCACGTACAGCGACACGGCGGGGCAGTCGCGCCCCTCCAGCAGCGTGTAGGCCTGCACCACGTCGTCGGGCAGCATGGTGATCTTGTGCCCGGGCATGTAGACGGTGGACAGTCTTTGCCGCGCCAGCTGGTCGAGCGGCGCGCCGGCCTGGATCGCCAGGCCGGGTGCGGCGATGTGCACGCCGACGGTCACGGTTCCGGTGCCCAGGCCCTGCACGGACAGGGCGTCATCGATCTCCGTGGTGCTGGAGTCGTCGATCGAGAAGGCCTGCACCGCGGCGAGGGGAAGTTCTTCCTTGATCGGCGGCGCTGGCAGCGGCGGAAAGCCCGTGCCCTTGGGGAAGTACTCGAGCAGGAAGCGCTTCCAGTGGAACTGGTAGGACGAGGTGATCGCGCCGGCCTTCTGCAGCAGCTCCAGCGGCGCCGTGTGGGTGCTGCGCGAAGCCTCGACCACCGCCTTGTATTCGGGTGCGTTCTTGTCCGGCTTGAACAGGATCTTGTACAGCTGCTCCCGGATCGCGGGCGGGCAACTGCCGCCGGCGAGTTCGGCCGCCCAGCCGGCGATCTGCGCCTGCAGCTGCTTCTTTTTCTCGATGCCGGCCAGCGCCAGCTGCAGCACCTCGGCGGAGGCCTTGCGAAAACGCCCCTTGCCGGCGCGCCGGAAGTAGTGCGGCGCCTCGAACAGCCGCAGCAGCGCGGCGGCCTGCTGGCCCAAGGTGGCCTGGGCGCTGAAGTACTCGCGCGCCAGGTCGGCAAAGCCGAATTCCTCGTCGGGCGCGAATTCCCACGCCAGGTCCAGCTCGATGGTCGCGGCCAGCGCCTGCGCTTCCCGCAACAACTCGGGCGGCTGGGGCTGGTCGAACTTCAGCAGGACGTTGGCGGCCTTGACCTTGACGCGCTTGCCGGATTCCAGCTCCACCTGGGCGGAGCTGTCCGTCTCGGAAAGCACACGGCCGGCCAGGAATTTCCCGGCTTCTTCGAACAACACAAACATGGGCGGGATTGTCCCATGCGGGCCGGGCAGCCGAGCCGGGGGGCTCAGGCCAGCTGCAGATGCCGCAAAACGTCGTCCAGGTGCGCATCGAAATCGGAGAGCGCATGGTCACTGCCTTCCAGCAGCTTGATGCGCGCGCCAGGGTAGCGGGCCGTCATTTCGCGCCAGTCCAGCAACTCGTCGCCCTTGGCGATGAGGGCGAAGTAGCGGTCGGGGTCCGTGACCGGGCCGGCCTCCAGCGCCCGCAGCTCGTCGACATACCCAGGTGCGAAGAAGAAGTGCTGCGCCGGGTCGTGCCATGCCTGCTGCTCGCCGACGTACTTCGCCAGGTCGCGCGCCGCGTGCACGGCGGGGTTCAGCAGCACGGCGCGGCAGCCGGCCTGCTGCGCCACCCAGGTGGCGTAGAAGCCGCCCAGCGACGAGCCGACCACGGCCATCCGGTCCCGCGGCCAGTCCGAGATGCCTTGCGTGACCAGCTCCATCGCAGCCCGGGGAGAGGGCGGCAGCTGGGGGCACCACCAGTGCACCGCCGGGTGGCGCTGCGCGACCACGGCGGCCATCCGCCTGGCCTTGGTGGACTGCGGGGACGAGCGAAAGCCGTGCAGGTAAAGCAGGTGGGTTGTGGCCATCCCGCGATGGTAGTGAGCAATCTGGTTCTGCCGAGCCATCCCGGTGCCCGATAATTCGGGCAATGGCCGCTGTCTTCGACAAACCTTCCGTGCGCCAGCGGCTCGCCCCCATGCTCCAGGGGTTCGACGGTCCGCTGGCTTTTGCCGTCTTCCTGCTGGCCTGCGCCGGCCTGCTGACGATGTACAGCTCGGGGTTCGACCACGGCTCGCGCTTCATCGACCACGGCCGCAACATGCTGCTGGCCGGCGTGATCATGTTCATCGTGGCCCAGGTGCCGCCGCAACGGCTGATGAGCTTCGCGGTGCCGCTGTACCTGACCGGCGTCGCGCTGCTGGTGGCGGTCGCCGTCTTCGGCATCACGAAGAAGGGCGCCAAGCGCTGGATCAACGTGGGCGTCGTGATCCAGCCGAGCGAAATCCTGAAGATCGCCATGCCGCTGATGCTGGCCTGGTGGTTCCAGAAACGCGAAGGCCAGTTGCGGCCGCTCGATTTCATCGTCGCCGCCTTGCTGCTGCTGATCCCGGTGGGCCTGATCATGAAGCAGCCCGACCTCGGCACCTCGCTGCTGGTGCTTTCCGCGGGGCTGTCGGTGATCTTCTTCGCCGGGCTCTCCTGGAAACTCATCATCCCGCCGCTGCTGCTGGGCATCATCGGGCTGGTGCTGATCGTCTCCTTCGAAGGCTCGCTGTGCGCCGAGGGCTTCCGCTGGCCGGTGCTGCACGACTACCAGCAGCAGCGCATCTGCACGCTGCTCGATCCCAGCAAGGATCCGCTGGGCAAGGGCTTC
Source organism: Ramlibacter sp. (assembly GCA_028292105.1). GTDB lineage: Bacteria > Pseudomonadota > Gammaproteobacteria > Burkholderiales > Burkholderiaceae_C > Ramlibacter. The sequence goes on along the minus strand of JAQGMY010000146.1, from coordinate 9,045 downwards.
CACATCATCCAGGGGATGATCGCGATCGGCTCGGGCGGCATCTTCGGCAAGGGCTTCATGCAGGGGACCCAGACGCACCTGGAGTTCATCCCGGAGCGCACCACCGACTTCATCTTCGCCGCCTACTCCGAGGAATTCGGGCTCCTGGGCAACGTCTTCCTGATCTGCAGCTTCCTGTTCCTGGTGCTGCGCGGCCTGGCCATCGCGCTGGAGGCGCCCACGCTGTTCTCGCGGCTGCTCGCCGGCGCGATCACCATGATCTTCTTCACCTACGCCTTCGTGAACATGGGCATGGTGAGCGGCATCCTGCCCGTGGTGGGGGTGCCGCTGCCGTTCATCAGCTACGGCGGCACCGCGATGGTGACGCTGGGGCTGGGGCTGGGCATCCTGATGTCGATCTCCAAGGCCAAGCGGCTGGTGCAAAGTTAGCCCTTCTCTCCCAATGGGCAGAGGCTGGGGCGCGCCGCCCGGGTACATCATGCGGCGTAGGTGCGACGGAGGCGACCGCGATCACGGCAGTCCAAAGGAGGCCTCATGCGAGTACTTGTATGCGACGACCATTCCCTGTTCCGGGAAGGCCTGAGGCTCCTGCTCGAAAAGCTGGACCCCGAGATGGAGGTCACCCTGACCGCGTCCGCTCCCGAAGCCGTCGACGCGACCAGGGAACACACGTTCGACCTGATCCTGCTCGACTGGCACATGGACGGCCTGTCCGGCGCCCGCGCGCTCGATGCCCTGCGCGAATCGGCGCCGCTCACCCGCGTGGTGGTGCTCTCCGGTGACCGCAACGCGGAACTGGTGCGCACCGCGGTCGACGGCGGTGCGGCCGGTTTCATTCCCAAGGACTCCCCGCCCAACCAGCTGATGACGGCGGTGCGCACCATCGCGCAAGGCGGTGTCTACCTGCCCACCGGCGGCATGACGGCGATCCAGACACGCGACGTGCGCGACGCCTTTCCTTCGCTCACCGAGCGCCAGGCCGACGTGCTGCGGGCGGCGCTGCGCGGCAACTCCAACAAGCTCATTGCACGCCAGCTGGGCATCAGCGACGGCACGGTGAAGACGCACCTGCGCGCCATCTACCAGGAGCTGGGGACGCGCAATCGCACCGAGGCCGTCTACATGGCCGCCGAACAGGGCGTGCGCATTTCCTAGGGCAGGTCAGCGCAGCACGGCTATCGAGCAATGCCAGCGGCCGTCACGGCGCTGTGCCTGCAGCAAGGCACAGCCGCTGCGTCCTTCGGCCAGCGTGCTCGCCGCCACCGTGCATTGGTACCTGCGGCCTTCCTCGGCGAACTCGAAGCTGTCCTGCAGCAGCAGGTTCCAGTGCGTTTCGTTGGCAAAGGGATACGGCGCATAGAGCGCCGGCGCATGGCACGCCTGGAACTCCACGCACTCGCCGCTGGCGAGGTTGCGCACGGTCACCTGCGCGCGGCACCCGAGGTGGGTGTCGCCTGAGAGGAAGACCGTGTTGTCCAGTTGGTGGTCACACAGGAAAGCCAGCAGCCGGCGCAGCGACGCCGGATAGCCCTGCCAGTTGTCCAGGTAGAGCGGATCGTCGATGTACTGGCGGCTGCGCGGCAACAGCAGCGCCGCCGTCGTGACCAGTTTCAATTGGTCCGGCGCGCCTTGCAGCAGCCAGTCCTCGAGCTGCTGCGTCTGCGCCGTGCCGAGGATCAGGACGTCCTGCAGCGTGGCGGTGCTGCGATGCGGCCGCTGGGTCCTGGAGTCCGCCATGAACAGGCGCCAGCCAGGACCTTCGTCGACGATCTGCAGCGCAGCCGCCCGGCTTTCACCGGCGCGCTGGTGGCGCCAGTAGGCGTCCATGCCGAAGCGAAAGCGCGGTCCGGTGCCACCCGGGCGGAAGGGCTCCCAGTTGTCGCCGATCTCGTGGTCGTCGGGCGTCATGCGCACGCGCGCCAGGAAGTCCTGCGGCAGGGCGGACCAGGGCCCGTTCTCGCGGTCCAGCATCTCCTCGTAGGGCAGGCGGAAGCGGTCGTCCAGCCGCACCGGGTCGAGCAGGCCGGAGGTGGCGTCGGTGTAGACCTGGTCTCCCAGCAGCAACAGGCGCTCCGGCCAGCCCCCGTCGGGGCGCGCGAGGTGTTTCGCCAATGCGGCATACGAGGCATGCGCCACCGGCCGATCGAGCATGCCCGCAGGGTATTGGCAGCTGGCAAAGGCGAAGCTCAAGGTCTCCGGTACGGCAGCGGCGGTGCGCGCCGGCGCGGTCGCTGCCGCGCGCACCAGGAAGCGCTCGAACTTCTCGGCCAGGCCGTCCTGCAGGCGCTCGACTTCGCAGCGCAATTCGCCGGCCAGTGTGGCGACGTTGGCGCCCTCGGCTGCCGCAGCCTGCCTGCGCGCCGCGGGTGCGGCCGGGCGCCGCAGGCGGAAGATGGATTTGCCGGGACGCTGCGCCGGCTGGTCGTAGCGCAGCATGCACAGGTAGTGCGTGGCGCCATCCGCCGGCGGCAGGGGCACGGGCGTCCACGAAGCATCGTCGACGGCGGTGAGCGGCAGGTCGGCGCTGGCCCCCAGGGCCAGTTCCCAGCCGGACGCGCCCCGGCGCAGCGGCGCGAACACGGCCCGTGCGGCGCCCCAGCCGGCTTCGGACTTCACCTGCCAGCCCTGCCCGGCGAATCGCAGCGGCTCGGCGGGCAGCTTCCATTGGGCGGGCTGGATCATGGCGCCTGCAGGAAGTCGCTGATCACCGGAAAGACGTCGACGCCCGCACGGCGGCCGATCAGGCAGTCCTGGTGGCCATAGCCGTCGATCGCGTGGGCGCGATAGGGCACGCCCGCATAGGCCATCTGTGCCTGCATGACGTCCAGCGTCTTGATGTCCACCAGGCCGTTGTCCACGCCGTGCAGGCCGAGAGTGCCGTGTTTCGGCCAGCGTGCCCGCAGCACGGCGCCGCTCATGTCGAAGGGCCGGCCGCTGCCGTCGGTCACGGCGTTGTGGCGGGCGAAGTGGATCGCCTGCGCCACCGTGTCCAGGTTCAAGGGCCCGAACAGGTCCTCGATGGCAGCCAGCGTGCCGTCGGCCACGTTGCCCAGCGTGAAGTCGCGCGCATAGAGCGCGTCCATGCGATGCCGGAAGCCGGCCCAGGGCGCGCGCCGCCACGGCAGCCAGGAATTTTCCAGGGCGAACTCTTCGGGCGGGTAGGGCAGCGTGGCCAGCAGCCGGTCCAGCAGGCCGTGCGTCGCACCCGGCCGCGGCGCGGCGCGGAACTGGTAGTCCTTGGGCAGGATCACCTGCCGCAGCACCCGCATGAAGTAGGCCCGCTGCACGTTGTCGTCGCAGTAGACGAGAGCGGGACCTTTTTGCGACAGCACGATGCGGCGCACGTTCTGCTGCATCGCCTCGAGCTCGGTGCCCCAGCGCTTGGGTGGCGGTCCTTCGCCGCCGCCGGCGGGCCAGGTGAAGCGCTGCAGGTTGTGCGCATCGGTCAGCAGCGACATGCTCAACATGCAGGCGCCGATGCAGTGGGCAAAGACGTCGACCTGCCGGTGGGTCTCGCGCGCGATGTGTGCAATGGCCACCGGCAGATCGGCGAATGCGGCGTCCTCGAAGCGCCAGGGCCGGCGCGCGGTCGGCAGGCCGGCGCTGGTGCGCAGGTCGAGCACCCAGACGTCGTGCCCCGCGTCCCACAGGTGGCGGGCCAATGGCACGGGAATGGCCGGATGCGTGAAGGTGTTGCCACTGGCGCTATAGCCGTGGACCAGCGCCACTGGCGGCTTGCCGCGGTTCTCGTAGCGCGTGAGCAGCACGCGCACCGGGGCGCCCGGGCCGGGATCCTCGAGGTCGAGCGCGATGGTGGTGGGCTGCACCTTGCGGCCGATGGCACCGGGCAGCAACCGCGGCGCACGCCTGGGCGCCGCGTCGGGCGCGCGGAACGACCAGAGGTGGATGCTGGCCAGCGCGCGCATCCAGGTGGCGCCCAGCGAGGCCAATTCCGCCAGCGCCACGACCTGGTTCTCCTGCTGGGTGATCCGCATCAGCGGCACCCCCTGGCGCGCCAGGAAGCGGCCGTCCAGCCGCAGCACGACGGGCTCTTGCATTCCGGGAAAGCCGTCCAGGCGCACCTGCGTCAGCTGGCGCCAGGGATTGCTGCGCCAGCCATAGGTGAGCCGCTTGCTGCCGGCCAGTGGCGTGCCGGGCGGCAGCCGGCCGGCAAGCGCCGCGTCCGCCACGTGGATCGCCTGGCCGACGCGCAGCGAGTAGTCGAACGCGCGGACCTCGCCGGCACGCGCCGCGGAGGCCAGGAAACTCCCCAGCGAAAGCGGCTGTCGCAGCACACCGGTCGCCCAGTCCCACAGTTCCCGGGAGCCGCGGTTGACCAGCCACGCGCCCGCCATGCGCAAGGCGCGGGCGCCCGACGCGGCGTCCGCCACCGGCTCCAGGATGGAAAGCCGGCCCTCCAGCTGCGCGCTGAAGACCGCCTGGCGGTCCCTTTCCTCCTCTGGCAGGGTGAGCAGCGTGCGCCGGGCCGCGGCGCCGCCCTCGTAGACGCGCAGCGTCGAGCGTTCCGGCGCGATCTCCAGGTGACGCACGGCCTTGGCTGCCAGGTCGGCGACCACCACGTGTTCGCAGCAGACCGTGATCTCCACCCAATGGTCGCCGGCGGCCCCGGCCAGGCGCTCCATCAGTTCGACCTGCGTCGGCAAAGGCGCCGCTGGCGTGCACTCCGCCGCGGGGCGGAACGTCGGCCGCGGCCCCGGATCGCCGAGGACCCTGCCGGGTGCCGCCGTCCAGCGCCATTGCGCGGCCAGCTGGCGGGCCGCGCGGCGCGAAATCGCCGCGATGGTGAGCGCCGGGTTGATGCCCAGCGACTGCGGGATCACCGAACCATCCAGCACCAGCAGGCCGTCGTAGACATTGGCGGGATCGCCGGCCGGCGAGGGCTGGAAGACGCGGCCCAGGTGGTCGACCACGCCGTCATGCCGCGTGCGGCCCATGGCGCAGCCGCCGAGCGGATGCACCGTCAGCACCGGGCCGCGCGCGCCCTGCACCAGGAACTCCATGTCTTTCGGCACCAGCCGCCATAGCGGACTGGGAAGGATCTGTGCACCGGGGCTGGCCCGTTGCAGTGCCGCTTCCGCCCTGGCGTAAGCCGCCGCCATCAGGGGCGAGTTGCGCACCTCCGGCCAGCGGATGCGCACCCGGCCTTCCTGGTGCTGCTCGCGTCCGTAGCGGCGATGCCGCGGCAGCACGATGCGGCCATCGCTCTCGTCGTGCCCGACCAGGCCGACCAGCATCGTGTTCTCCATGGCCTGCGGATCGACCGCCATGCTGTCCAAACCGTGCTGCGACCGCCTTCGGCGCGGCCGGCGCGCCAGCGCATGCAGCAAGCTGGAGGTGGTGACTGCCTCGTCGAAGAAGCGCTTCAGCGGCGCCGGCACCGAAAACTCCTCCAGGACCACGCCTTCGAGCTCCACCACTCCGGTGATCGTCGGGCCGACCCGCCGCTGGTCGAGGGGCACCGACTCCCGGGCCGCGCTGTGCACCGCGGCCTGGCCGGCATGCGCGGCGATCAGGTTGTCGCCGTTGCAGGAGAAACCCATGCCCAGCCGGTCCGACACGGCAAGCCCTTGCGAACGCGAGCGCAGCAGGATTTCCGTGCTGCCCAGCGTGCCCGCGGCAAGAACCACCTTGCGGGCGGCGACGGCCACGGGTTCGTGGCGGTGGCGCAGCGAGGCATCGGTGAAGCTGGTCTCCAGCAACCAGTGGCCGGCGCTTTCGTGCCGACGCACGCTGAGCACCGAACCGCCGGTGTAGAGCTCGGCGCCCTGGCGCCAGGCGTGTGCCAGCAGCGTGGTGTCCAGGGACCGCTTGGCGCCCACGTTGCACCCGGTCATGCAGTCGCCGCACAAGGTGCATTGCGGGGTGCCGGCGCCGGGCTTCGTCTGCACGGTGATGGCGGCATGGTGGAACTTGCCGGCGCGCTGCAGGGCCGCGGTCTTGGCCAACGGCGCCGCGGCCAGCGCCGCGTGATCGCTGTGCAGCGTGTCGCTGGCCCCAAGCGCCTGCCTGACTTGCGCGAAGGCGTCGTCGTCCAGGTCGGCCACCAGCGCCGGTGGCAAGCCGAGGTCGCGCAGCCGCGGTTGTTCCATCACACCGGCGTTGACCAGGGAACCGCCGCCGAGGCCGTTGCCCAGGATCGCGCACACGTCGGGCCCGATGCGCACGTCCAGCAGTGCGTCGAGGCGCCCGAGCGTCTTGTCCTGCGCGCTTCGGTGGATGCGCACGTGCGGCGGCAGGTCCTGCAGGCTGGAGGCGAACATGCCCGGCGCGTATTCGCGACCGCGTTCGAGCACCGCGACGCGGATCGCCCGGCCGTCGGCCCCCTGGAGTCCCGCCAGTTCCGCCGCCGCCATCGCCCCGCCGTAGCCGCTGCCGACGATCAGCACGTCGAACACTTCACCGGCCTCTGCGGCCTGCCGCAGGACGGAGTAGTCCTGCGTCAACCAGCGCAGGCTCTCTGGAGATGCCCTGCGCCGCCGCGTTGTCACGATAGCGACCTGGCGTCGAGTGCGCGGGCGAGTTCCACCTGCAGTGTGCGCAGTGCCACCGGCTTGTGCAGCAGCTTGATGCCGGCGCGCGTGGCTTCCTGCAGCCGGTCCGGGGCGGTGTCGCCGCTGATCAGGATGGCCGGCGTGGGGCCGATCGCCTTGACCACGCTCTCGACGGCGCCGATGCCGTTTTCACCGTTGCGCAGGCGCATGTCGGCCAGGATGACGTCGGGCCGGGTGGCGCGCGCCTGCGACGTCGCCTCCTGGATCGACGAAGCCTCCAGGAAGTGGCAGCCCAGTTCCTCCAGCAAGACCCGCATCCCCATGCGCACCGAGCGCTCGTCGTCGATGACCAGCACCGTCACCCCGGCGAAGTCGTGCACGCCGAGCGGCGCGACGGCTGCCGGCGCGAGCACTTCGTGCGGGTCCAGCGGCAGGCACAGGGTCACGCAGGTGCCGCGGCCTTCCCCGGACTCGAGCGTGATCTTGATGCCCAGCAGGTCGCCGAGCCGCCGCACGATCGAAAGCCCGAGACCCAGGCCCTTGGTGCGATCGCGTTCGGCGTTGTCGACCTGGTAGAACTCCTCGAACACCATGGTCTTCTCGTGATCGGGAATGCCACGGCCGGTGTCCTGCACCGAGATGTACGCGATGCCTTCCTGGACGCGCAGGCGCATGTCGATGCGGCCCTCCTCGGTGAACTTGATGGAGTTTTCCGTCAGGTTGCGCAGGATGCGCAGCACCAGGGCCGGGTCGGTCCAGCAGCGCACGCCGGTGGCGCCATCGAGCACGAAGCGCAGGCCCTTTTCCTCCATCGCCGCGCGCATCTCCGCATGGTGCATGCGCAGCAGCTCGCCGAGGTCGACCATCTTGCGATCGGGGGTGACCACGCCGGCGTCGAGCTTGGAGATGTCGAGCAACTGGTCCAGCTGCTCGGAGAGCGCCACCGTCACCTGGCTCAGGAGGTCCACTACCTCGCGGTCGCGCCCTTCGATCGGCCGCAGCGACAGCGCTGCCACCAGCAGGCCGATGGTGTGCAGCGGCTGGCGCAGGTCGTGGCTGGCGGCGGCGAGGAAGCGCGTCTTCGCCTGGTTGGCCTGGGTCGCCTGCGCCAGGGCTTCACGCAGTTGGGTGGTGAGCTCGCGGTCCTGGAAGCGGATCTGGACCGATTCGCGGAAGTTGCGCCACGCGGTGTTGGACAGGCCGAGCAGCACCCAGAGGTACAGCAGCAAGAGCACGGACACGGAGAGATCCGGCCATTGGAACTGGGCGCTGCCACTGCTGAAAGCCCAGAACAGCGGCAGGGCGCCGGCCGCCGGAATCATGTAGGCCCGGAAGATCCCGCGGTGGCCGGCGGTCGTGCCGACCGCACCCGTGGACAGCCCCAGCAGCAGCAGGGTGAGGAAGGACCTCTCCGTGTCCGTGGCCGGCGGAAACGACACCAGGCTCAGGCCATGCGCGCAACCGTTGATGAAGCTCAGGATGATTGCGGTGCGGATGCGCGTGCTGGTGGGGATTTGCAGCTGCGTCGGCAGGAGCGCCAGCCAGTAGCGGCGCAGCATCAGGATGCCGACCGACGCGACCAGCCACGGGATCACCAGCCAGAGGGACAGCCGCTGCGAGGCCATCAAGGCCACCACCGCCAGCAGGACGCCGACGGCCAGCGGCACGCGGCGGCTCTGTTCAGCCAGCAATTCCAGCAGTCGCTGCTGGACTTCTTCCCGCGAGGCCGTGGCCCCAGCCGTTTGCGTCACGCTTGTCCTCCCCGCCACAGGCTCGTCGTTTTCCTGTGATGCAGCTTAGATGTTGCACCACCAACAGGCTTCTGCTCAATGGGGGATGCGCGGGGAAGGGTGGCTCTGGCCCTCGGTAGTCACCCCCCATGGTCGCGCAGGCTTAATCCTGCCGTTACTTCGAGGCCAAAAGGTGCGGCCTACAATGGTCCGATGATCTCCCGCGAACCCACCATCGAACGCCTGGCCACGGCCCGCGCGCTGCTGCTCGAGCCCTTCGGCCTGGACGAAACGCACCTGTCGCGCGCGCTGGCGGAGATCCGGGCGCACAAGGTCGACGACGCCGACCTGTACTTCCAGTACACGCGCAGCGAGGGCTGGAGCCTGGAAGAAGGCATCGTCAAGACCGGCAGCTTCAGCATCGACCAGGGCGTCGGCGTGCGCGCGGTGAGCGGCGAGAAAACGGCCTTCGCTTATTCGGACGACATCTCCGAGGCATCGCTGCTCGATGCGGCGCGCACCGTGCGCACCATCGCCGCGGCCAACGGCGGCAAGGTCAAGGTGCCGTCGCCGCACATCGCCAGCAGCCGCTCGCTGTACGGCGCGCAGGATCCGATCATGTCGCTCGACAGCACCACCAAGGTGAAGTTGCTGGAGCGGGTCGAGCAGATGGCCAAGGCCAAGGACCCGCGGGTGGCGCAGGTCATGGCCGGGCTGGCCAGTGAATACGACGTGGTGCTCGTGGCGCGCGCCGACGGCACCATCGCCGCCGACGTGCGGCCGCTGGTGCGCCTGTCCGTCAC
>JAQGMY010000257.1 GCA_028292105.1 Ramlibacter sp. | reverse complement strand
TGTGCTTTTCGCGGACCCCGGCGATCGCGGCCTGTGCGGCCGTGACGGCAACTTCGAGCGCGTTGGGGCCGTTCATGGAGCGCGGCCGCCGTCAGCCCTTCACGAACGCCGGCGGCGGCGGGCTTCCCGCGGACAGGGTCATCACTTCGTAGCCGGTCTGCGTGACCAGGACGGTGTGTTCCCACTGGGCCGACAGCGAATGGTCCTTGGTGACGATGGTCCAGCCGTCATTGCCGAATTCCTTCACGTCACGCCGGCCGGCGTTGATCATCGGCTCGATGGTGAAGGTCATGCCGGGCACCAGCTCTTCCAGCGTGCCGGGCTTGCCATAGTGCAGCACCTGCGGCTCCTCGTGGAAGCCTCGGCCGATGCCGTGGCCGCAAAACTCGCGCACCACCGAGAAGCCGTTGCTCTCGGCGAACTTCTGGATGGCCCAGCCGATATCGCCCAGCCGGATGCCGGGCTTGACCTGCACGATGCCGTGCCACATGGCTTCGTAGGTGATGTTCACCAGGCGCTTCGCCGCGATCGAGACCTCGCCGATCATGAACATGCGGCTGGTGTCGCCGTACCAGCCGTCCTTGATGACGGTGACGTCGACGTTGACGATGTCGCCCTTCTTCAAGGGCTTGTCCCCCGGAATGCCGTGGCAGACCACGTTGTTCACCGAAGTGCACAACGATGCGGGGTAGGGCGGGTAACCCGGCGGCTGGTAGCCCAGGGTGGCCGAGACCGAGCCCTGCTTCTTCATGAATTCGGCCGCCAGGCGGTCGATCTCGCGGGTGGTGATCCCCGGCTTGATGTGGTCCGTCAGGTGGTCCAGCACCTCGGCGGCGAGCCGACCCGCGGTGCGCATCCCCTGGATGCCTTGTTCGTCTTTGGTCGTGATGCCCATGGGCTGATTATCCCAGAGGGGGCCGCAGCCTGCCGGCGACTATCTCCCCGCAGTTAGAATGGGCGGCTCGACCGGGGCCCCAGTCAGCGGCTCGCGGGCCGTGCATTTCCCCAGACCAGGCTCCATCACAGTGTCCCTGCACATCACCGAATTCGAGGGCGGCCAGGCCCTCAGCGAATTCCGGATCCAGCAACTCCTGCCGCGCCTCAAGGCGGTGCATCCCAAGATCGCCGGGCTGGCCGCGCGCTATGTCCACCTGGTGGCAGGCGATCACGCGCCCGATGCCGCGGAGCGTGAACGGCTCGCAGCCTTGCTCACCTACGGCGAGCCCTACGCCGGATCCGAAGAGGGTCCGCTGCTGGTCGTGACGCCGCGCCTGGGCACGGTTTCACCCTGGGCCTCGAAGGCGACCGACATCGCCCACAACTGCGGGCTGGCGATCCGGCGCGTCGAGCGGGTGGTCGAATACCGCGTGCAGATGGCGTCCGGCTGGCTCGCCAAAGCCCACCTGGAGACGGCGCAGCTGCAGGCCATCGCCGCCCTGCTGCATGACCGCATGACCGAAAGCGTGGTCGCCCGGCGTTCCGACGCCGCCCGCCTGTTCACCGAGCTGCAAGCCCAGCCCATGGAGCACGTGGACGTGCTGGGCGGCGGCCGCTCGGCGCTGGAGGAGGCCAACCGCCGTTTCGGCCTGGCGCTGGCAGACGACGAGATCGACTACCTGGTGCAGGCTTTCACCGGCCTGCGCCGCAATCCGAGCGACGTCGAACTGATGATGTTCGCGCAGGCCAACAGCGAACACTGCCGGCACAAGATCTTCAACGCCAGCTTCAGCATCGACGGCCAGGCCCAGGACAAGAGCCTGTTCGGCATGATCCGCAACACGCACCAGGCCCACCCGGAGTACACGGTGGTGGCCTACGCCGACAATGCGTCGGTGATGGAAGGGCACGTCGTCGAGCGCTTCCTGCCGGGCGAGGGCGGCACCTACCTCAAGGGCGAAGCCACCCACCACGTGCTGATGAAGGTGGAGACGCACAACCACCCGACCGCGATCTCGCCTTTCCCGGGCGCCTCCACCGGCGCCGGCGGCGAGATCCGCGACGAGGGCGCCACCGGCCGCGGCGCGCGGCCCAAGGCCGGCCTGACCGGGTTCACCGTGTCCAAGCTGTGGGACGGAAAGTTCGGCAAACCCGGGCACATCGCCAGCCCGCTGCAGATCATGACCGAGGGGCCGCTGGGCGGCGCCGCCTTCAACAACGAATTCGGCCGGCCCAACCTGCTGGGTTACTTTCGCGAATACGAGCAGGAAGTGGCGGGCGTCGCCCGCGGCTATCACAAGCCGATCATGATCGCCGGCGGCCTGGGCTCGATCGATGCACGCCTGACCCACAAGATCCTGTTTCCGCCGGGCACCCTCCTGATCCAGCTGGGCGGACCGGGCATGCGCATCGGCATGGGCGGCAGCGCTGCTTCGTCGATGGCCACCGGGACCAACACCGCGGAACTCGATTTCGATTCGGTGCAGCGCGGCAACCCGGAGATCGAGCGGCGCGCCCAGGAGGTCATCAACCAGTGCTGGGCGCTGGGCGAGGACAACCCGGTGCTCGCCATCCACGACGTCGGCGCGGGCGGCCTCTCCAACGCCTTCCCTGAACTCACCAACGACGCGGGCCGCGGCGCCCGTTTCGACCTGCGCAAGGTGCCGGTCGAAGAGTCCGGCCTGGCGCCCAAGGAGATCTGGTCCAACGAGAGCCAGGAGCGCTACGTTCTGGCGATCGCGCCCGAGTCGCTGCCGCAGTTCCGTGGCTTCTGCGAGCGCGAACGTTGCCCCTTCTCGGTGGTCGGGGTGGCGACGCAGGAAAGGCAGCTGGTCGTCGCGGACGAGGGTGCCGACACCCCGGTGGACATGCCGATGGAAGTCCTCCTCGGCAAGCCGCCCAAGATGCACCGCGACGTCCGGCGCGTGGCCCGCGTGGTCGCGCCGGTCGACCTGACCGGCGTGTCGCTGCAGGAGTCGGTGATCCAGGTGCTGAGCCATCCGACCGTGGCTTCCAAGCGCTTCCTGGTGAC
>JAQGMY010000235.1 GCA_028292105.1 Ramlibacter sp. | reverse complement strand
CGACGGCTTCGGCGACGGTGACACCGCTGCGCTGACCGCTGCGTCGCGCCCTGCCCTGGACCTGTCATCCCGGGCTTGACTGGGGATCCATGCAGTCCGGCACGTCATCCACGTGACGGCAGTCCCTCGGCGCCATTTCCCGGCGGCGTTCTCATCGGCGGATGGACTGCCACGTCTACATCCTCGCCAGCCGCCCATCCGAGGAGAAGTGGACCGCAATCCGTGCCCTTCCGCCTGGCTTGTCATTGCGGGCTTGACCCGCAATCCATGCCCCCGGCGCTGCTCAGATCCCCAGCTTCTTGCGCAACATGTCCCCGACCTGCTGCGGATTCGCCTTGCCTTTCGACGCCTTCATGGCCTGGCCCACCAGCGCGTTGAAGGCCTTGTCATTGCCCGCGCGGATCTGTTCGACGTTGGCGGCATTGGCGGCGATGACCTCGTCGAGGATCTTTTCCAGGGCGCCGCTGTCGTTCATCTGCTTCAAGCCCTTCGCCTCGATCACGGCGTCGACGTCCCTGCCCTCGCCGGTCCAGAGCGCCTCGAACACCTGCCGCGCGGCATTGTTGGAGACCGTGCCGTCGGCGATGCGCCGGATCAGCGCACCCAGCATGGCTGCCGTCACGGGGGCCTGTTCGATGCCGATGTCCTGCGCGTTCAGGCGCCGCGACAGCTCGCCCATGATCCAGTTGCTGGCCAGCTTCGCTTGCCCGCTCGCCTGCGCCGCCTGCTCGAAGTAGGCACCCATTGCCTGGCTCTGGGTCAGCGTGATCGAGTCGTACTCCGGCAGCTCATAGTTGTTCACGAAGCGCGCGGCCATCACGCGGGGAAGTTCCGGCATGCCCTGGCGGACCTGCTCGATCCAGTCGCTCGCGATCACCAGCGGCGGCAGGTCGGGATCCGGGAAGTAGCGGTAGTCCGCAGCGTCTTCCTTGGTCCGCATGGAACGCGTCTCGCCCGTGTCGGGATCGAACAGCACCGTCGCCTGCTGGATCGCCAGGCCGTCCTCGATCTGCTCGATCTGCCAGCGCACCTCGAAGTCGATCGCCTCCTTCATGAACTTGAAGCTGTTCAGGTTCTTGATCTCGCGCCGCGTCCCGAGCGGGCCACCCGGCTTGCGCACCGACACGTTGGCATCGCAGCGGAAACTGCCTTCCTGCATGTTGCCGTCGCAGATGCCGATCCAGGTGACGATCTTGTGCAGCTCCTTGGCATAGGCCACGGCCTCGTCCGACGAGCGCATGTCCGGTTCGGTGACGATCTCCAGCAGCGGCGTGCCCGCGCGGTTCAGGTCGATGCCGGACTGGCCGATGAAGTCCTCGTGCAGCGACTTGCCGGCGTCTTCCTCCAGGTGCGCGCGCACCAGGCGGACCGATCTCTTTTCCTGCCCCAGGAAGAACTCCACCGCGCCGCCCTGCACCACCGGGATCTCGAACTGCGAGATCTGGTAGCCCTTGGGCAGGTCCGGATAGAAGTAGTTCTTGCGCGCGAAGATGCTGCGCGCGGCGACGTGCGCGCCGATCGCCAGGCCGAAGCGGATGGCGCGTTCGACCGCGCCCTTGTTCATCACCGGCAAGGTGCCTGGCAGCGCCAGGTCGACCGGCGATGCCTGCGTGTTCGGCTCGGCGCCGAACCGCGTCGGCGAGCGGCTGAAGATCTTGCTGTTCGTCGACAGCTGGGCGTGTGTCTCGAAGCCGATGACGACCTCGTAGCCCTGGACCAGTTTGCTCGTCATGCTCAGATGCCCTCCGGCCGGCGGAGGTGGAAATCGGTGGCTTGCTGGAAGCGGTGCGCCGCATTCAGCAGCTTCGCTTCCTGGAAGTAGTTGCCCAGCAACTGCATGCCCACCGGCATGCGCGCATCGCCGAAGCCCACCGGGATGCTCATGCCGGGCAAGCCAGCCAGCGAACCGGGCAAGGTGAAGATGTCGGCCAGGTAGTCGGCCACCGGGTCGCCGCCGTGTTCGCCCAGCTTCCACGCCACGGTCGGCGCGACCGGGCCGGCGATCACGTCGCATTGCCTGAAAGCCTGCTGGAAGTCGTCGGCGATCATCCGCCGGATCTTCTGCGCCTGCAGGTAATAGGCGTCGTAGTAGCCGTGCGAGAGCACGTAGGTGCCTATCATGATGCGCGCCTTGACCTCGTCGCCAAAGCCCTCTGCGCGCGTCTTCTTGTACATATCAGTGAGATCGCCGTACTGCCTGGCCCGATGCCCGAACTTCACGCCGTCGAAGCGCGACAGGTTCGAGCTCGCCTCGGCCGGCGCGATCACGTAGTACACCGGGATGGCCAGTTCCGTGCGGGGCAGCGAAACCTCGACCCGCCTGGCGCCGAGCTTTTCGTACTGCTGCAGCGCCGCCTCGATGGCGGCGCGCACGTCCGGCGCCACGCCTTCGGCAAAGAACTCTTTCGGCACGCCGATGCGCAGCCCCTGCAGCGAAGCATCGAGCGAGCGCGAGAAATCCTCCGCCGGCACGTCCAGCGAGGTCGAATCACGATCCAGGTCCGGCCCGCACATGGCGGAAAGCAACAGCGCGCAATCTTCGGCGCTGTGCGCCATCGGCCCGGCCTGGTCCAGGCTGGAGGCGTAGGCGATCATTCCGTAGCGGGAGGCGCGGCCGTAGGTCGGCTTGATCCCGGTGATGCCGCAAAACGACGCCGGCTGGCGGATCGAGCCGCCGGTGTCGGTGCCGGTGGCGGCCGGCGCCATGCGCGCCGCCACCGCAGCGGCGCTGCCGCCCGAGGAGCCGCCGGGAATCCGCGCGGTGTCCCAAGGGTTCTTCACCGGGCCATAGGCGGAGTTCTCGTTGGACGAGCCCATCGCGAATTCGTCGCAATTGAGCTTGCCCAGGGTGACCATGCCGGCCTCGCCCAGCTTGCGAACGACCGTCGCATCGAAGGGCGAGCGGTAGCCTTCCAGCATCTTCGAGCCGGCCGTGCTGGGGAAATCCTTGGTGACGAAGATGTCCTTGTGGGCGATCGGCACACCGAGCAGGGGTGCGGACTCGCCGCCGGCGATGCGGGCATCGGCCGCGCGCGCCTGTGCCAGCGTCACTTCGTCGTCGGTGGACAAATAGGCGCCCAGGGACGCCTGCGCCTTGCCGCGCGCGAGGAAATGCTGCGCCACCTCCACCGCGGAGGCCTCCTTCGCCTTCAGCTTGCGGGCCAGTTCGGCCACGCCCAGGTCGTGCAAGGCGCCGCTCATTCGATCACCTTCGGCACCAGGAACAGGCCGCGCTCCACCGCCGGCGCGCTGCGCTGGTTGTCCTCGCGCTGGTTCGTTTCGGTCGCCACGTCTTCGCGCAGGCGCAGCGCGACGTCCTGCACCGTCGCGACGGGGTGCGTCAGCGGTTCGATGCCGGTGGTGTCGACTGCACGCATTTTTTCGACGATGGCGAAAAAGCCGTTGATTTGTGCGAGCATGCGCTCGCTCTCGTCGGAGCTCAGTTGCAGCCTGGCCAGGTTGGCAATGCGGCTGATGTCTTGGGGGTTCAGGGACATGATGGCGAAGGCTCGCGGAAACAACGTTCTGTAACCTGGGCGCGGGTCCGCGCGCAGGAGGAACGGTACAGGGGATGGGGTATTATCCCGCCTTCGGCGAGCGGAGCTCCGCCACTGGTGCAACGGCCGCGAAACGCGGCCGCTTTCGCAGAAGAAACGAGGATTTCCCCCCATGTTCGGAATTTTCCGACGCTACTTGTCCACCGACCTGGCCATTGACCTCGGCACGGCCAACACCCTGATCTTCGTTCGCGACAAGGGCATCGTCCTCGACGAACCGTCCGTGGTGGCGATCCGTCACGAGGGTGGCCCGCAAGGCAAGAAATCGATCCAGGCCGTGGGCCACGAAGCCAAGGCCATGCTGGGCAAGGTGCCCGGCAACATCGAGGCCATCCGCCCGATGAAGGACGGCGTCATCGCCGACTTCACCGTGACGGAGCAGATGCTCAAGCAATTCATCAAGATGGTCCATCCCCGGTCCGTCCTGAAACCGAGCCCGCGCATCATCATCTGCGTGCCCTGCGGCTCCACCCAGGTGGAACGCCGGGCCATCCGCGAATCGGCCCTGGGCGCCGGCGCCAGCGAGGTCTACCTGATCGAGGAGCCGATGGCGGCGGCGATAGGCGCCGGGCTGCCGGTGTCCGAAGCCTCCGGCTCGATGGTCGTCGACATCGGCGGCGGCACCACCGAAGTCGGCGTCATCTCGCTCGGCGGCATGGTCTACAAGGGCAGCGTGCGGGTCGGCGGCGACAAGTTCGACGAAGCCATCATCAGCTACATCCGGCGCAACTACGGCATGCTGATCGGCGAGCCCACCGCCGAAGGCATCAAGAAGCAGATCGGCTCCGCCTTCCCCGGCAGCGAGGTGAAGGAAATGGAAGTCAAGGGCCGCAACCTGTCCGAAGGCGTGCCGCGCAGCTTCACGATCAGCTCCAACGAAATCCTCGAGGCGCTGACCGATCCCTTGAACAACATCGTGTCCGCCGTCAAGAACGCGCTGGAACAGACCCCGCCCGAACTGGGCGCGGACATCGCCGAGCGCGGGATGATGCTCACGGGGGGCGGCGCCCTGCTGCGCGACCTCGACCGCCTGCTGGCGGAGGAAACCGGCCTGCCGGTGCTGGTCGCCGAAGATCCGTTGACGTGCGTGGTCCGCGGCTGCGGCATCGCCCTGGAGCGGATGGAACGGCTGGGCTCCATCTTCACCAGCGAGTGAGGCCCGAGGGCACAATCGGCGCATGCCCTTAGGCACTCTCGACCGCTCGCCCCCGCCCTTTTTCAAGCAGGGCCATTCGGCCCTTTCCAAGCTGATGGTCTGCAGCGCACTGGCGCTGCTGCTGATGGTGGCCGATGCACGCTTCAAGATCACCCAGCCGGTGCGGGCGAGCGTCGCCACCGTGCTGTTCCCGCTGCAGTGGCTGTCGATGCGGCCGGTGCTGGGCCTGCGCGCCGTCGAAGATTACTTCACCACGCTGAACACCGCCCTCGCCAACGAGGAAGCGGCACGCCGCAAGCTGGTCCTGCAGTCGCAGCGCGCCAACCTGGTGGAGCAGCTCACCAACGAAAACGCGCAACTGCGCAAGCAGCTCGAACTGCGCCAGCGGCTCAATTCCCCGTCCGTCACCGCCGAAGTGCTCTATGACGCCGCCGACCCGTACACCCGCAAGGTGATCATCGACAAGGGGATGGCCCAGGGGATAGAGACAGGCTCGCCGGTGATCGACGAGTCCGGCGTGCTCGGGCAGGTCACCCGCGTGCACCCGCTGATCAGCGAGGTGACGCTGGTGACCGACAGCGACCAGGCGATCCCCATCCTGAACACCCGCACCGGCGCCCGCGGCATCACGTACGGCGATGCGGGCCGACACGGCAGCGGCGGGCTGGAGCTGCGCTACATGGCCGCCAACGCCGACGTGCAGCCGGGCGACCTGCTCACCACGAGCGGTGTCGACGGGCTGTACCCGGCCGGCATTCCGGTGGCCAAGGTCACCAAGGTCGAGCGGCGGCCGGACTCCGCTTTCGCCCGCATCGTCTGCACTCCGCAGGCGCTGGTGGACGGCGCGCGCCACGTGATGGTGCTCAAGCCGCTGATCACGCAAATCCCGGCCCGGCCAGCGCCGGAAGACCGGCCGCCGGTGCTCAAGCGCCCCGGCAAGAAGTGAGGATGGGACCGGCATGATCATGCGTCCGGGGCAGCCGCTGCTGCTGCCCGCGAACCCGCTCTTCATCTGGATCAGCCTGATCCTGGCGATGATGGTCAACATGCTGCCGGTCGGCCGCACCCCGTGGATGCCGGACGTGCTGGCGGTGGTGATCGTCTTCTGGAGCGTCCACCAGCCCCAGCGCATCGGCGTCGTCGCTGCCTTCCTGTTCGGGCTGGCGGTGGACGTGCACCAGGCCTCGCTGCTGGGCCAGCACGCGCTGGCCTACACCACGCTGAGCTACTTCGCGATCACCATCCACCGCCGCCTGCTGTGGTTCACGGTGCCGTCGCAGTCGGTGCAGGTGCTGCCGCTGTTCGTGGCCGCGCACGCCATCGAGCTGGCGATCCGGATGATCGCGGGCGGGGCCTTCCCCGGCCCCTGGTTCCTGCTGGCACCCGTGGCAGAAGCCGCACTTTGGCCGGTGGTGAGCGTCCTGCTGCTGCTGCCGCAACGCAGGGCGCCTGATCCGGACGAGAATAGGCCTTTGTAGGACCTGGGGACGGACCAAGGAAGCGCCCCGCGCTGATTGCTCGGTCCCCTCAAATCAAACGGGCAGACCGAAGGAATGACCGAACTCCGCAACGTCGAACAGGACCTCTCCCGCTTTCGCGGCCGGGTGCTCGCCGCCAGCGCGGCCGTCCTGATCTGCTTCATCCTGCTGGCAAGCCGGCTGGTGTACCTGCAGATCGTGCGGCACGTTGACCTGGACGAGCAGGCCGAAGCCAACCGCACCGCCATCGTGCCGATCGTGCCCAACCGGGGCCTGATCCTCGACCGCAGCGGCATCGTGCTGGCCACCAACTATTCGGCCTACACGCTGGAGATCACCCCCTCGCGGCTGACCCGTCCGCTGGAAGGCGTCATCGACGAGCTGGCCCACATCATCGACATCCAGGCGCGCGACAAACGCCGGTTCAAGAAGCTGCTGGAGGAAAGCAAGAGCATCGACTCGCTGCCGATCCGCACCAAGCTCACCGACGAGGAAGTGGCGCGGTTCACGGTCCAGCGCTTCCGCTTCCCCGGCGTGGACATCAAGGCGCGCCTGTTTCGCAACTATCCGTACGGCGAACTCGCCAGCCACGCGATCGGCTACATCGGGCGGATCAACCAGCCGGAGAAGAAGCTGATGGAGGACTGGGTCGAGGAAGACCAGGCCAACTACCGCGGCACCGAATACATCGGCAAGCTCGGCGTGGAGCAGAGCTTCGAGAAGCAACTGCACGGCATCACCGGCGTGGAGCAGGTGGAGACCTCCGCCGGCGGCCGCGCCGTGCGCAAGCTGGCGAGCACCCCGGCCACGCCGGGCAATACCGTCAAGCTGTCGCTGGACATCAAGCTGCAGAAGCTGGTGGAAGACCTCTACGGCGACCGCCGCGGCGCCTTCGTGGCCATCGATCCCAAGACCGGCGAGATCCTGGCTTTCGTCAGCAAGCCGACCTTCGACCCCAACCTGTTCGTCGACGGCATCGACCAGGAAAACTGGGTGGCGCTGAACGAATCGCTCGACAAGCCACTGCTCAACCGCGCCCTGCGCGGCACCTACCCGCCGGGCTCCACGTTCAAGCCATTCCTGGCGCTGGCCGCGCTGGAGACGGGCAAGCGCACGCCGCAGCAGACGATCTCCGATCCCGGCTACTTCTGGTTCGGCAACCACAAGTTCCGCGACGACAAGGAAGGCGGCCACGGCTCGGTGGACCTGTACCGCTCGATCGTGCAGTCGTGCGACACCTACTACTACCTGCTGGCCAACGACATGGGCGTGGACCTGATGCACGAGCAGCTGTCGCGCTTCGGCTTCGGTGCGATCACCGGC
>JAQGMY010000231.1 GCA_028292105.1 Ramlibacter sp. | reverse complement strand
ACCTCGGCCAGCTCGGGCTGGTGGAAGCGGACTACACCTGGATGACGCAGCAGGTCAAGGCGGTGGCGCGGCGCCACGCCAAGGGCCGCATCGTGTCGTCGCTGGAGGGCGGCTACAACCTCGACGCCCTAGGCCGCAGCGTCGAGGCGCACGTGCGGGCGCTGGCCGACCTGTGAGGAGTCCATGATGGAACAACCGGTGTTGCTGTCGCGGGACGCGCGTGGCGTGGTCACGCTCACGCTGAACCGCCCGGCGAATTTCAACGCCCTTTCCGAGGAAATGCTGGCGGCGCTGCACGTGGCGCTGGCGGACGTGGCGCATGACGAAGGTGCCCGTGTGCTGGTCATCGCCGCGGCCGGCAAGGCTTTCTGCGCCGGCCACAACCTCAAGGAAATGGTGGCCAGCCCCCGGCTGGATTACTACCAGCAGCTGTTCGCCGACTGCGCCCGCATGATGCTGGCCATCCAGAAGCTGCCGCTGCCGGTGATCGCGCGGGTGCAAGGCATCGCCACGGCCGCGGGCTGCCAGCTGGTCGCCCAGTGCGACCTCGCCGTCGCCTCGACCGAAGCGCGCTTTGCGGTCAGCGGCGTCAACTACGGCTTGTTCTGTTCGACGCCGAGCGTGCCGCTGCTGCGCAACGTGCCGGCCAAGCACGCGATGGAGATGCTGCTTACCGGCGACTTCATCTCGGCCCGGCAAGCGCAGGAGCGCGGCCTCGTCAACAGCGCGGTACCGCCCGAGCAGCTCGACGCCGAAGTCGAACGCCTGGTCGCCAGCATCGTGGCCAAGCCGAAGCGGGCGCTGGCGCTGGGCAAGGAACTGTTCTATCGCCAGCGTGAGATGGGCATCGAGGCCGCCTACCAGCTGGCCGGCCAGACCATGGCGGCGAACATGATGGACGCTTGCGCCCAGGAAGGCGTGACCGCATTCACGGAGAAAAGGAAGCCCAACTGGCCAAGCTGAGCATGCACACGGCGGATGAGGGCCTCGACGAGCTTGGCCGCTTCATCGGCGAACTCGATCAAGGCGCCTCGGCCTGGGACCTCGGGACATTGGCGGCCTGCCTGCTGGCGGCGTACGGCATCTGCTGGCTCGTCGGGCGCAAGCGCACCAGCGAATCGGTGTGGTTCGGCCGCGCGCTGGTCGACGGCGTGCTGTTCCCGCTGCTGGCGCTGGCCCTCACCTATACGGCGCGGCTGGCGGTGGGCGAATTCCACACCGTGCCGCTGCTGCGGGTGGCCGTCCCGGTGCTCCTGTCGCTGGCCGGCATCCGCTTGCTGGCGCGGGTCTTCACGATGGTGTTCCCACGCTCGTCAGCCGCGAAGCTGGTGGAGCGGCTGTTCTCCTGGGTGGCCTGGATCGCCGCGGCGCTGTGGATCCTGGGTCTGTTGCCGGCGGTCACGGCGGAGATGGAGGGGATCCGGTTCGCCTTCGGCAAGTCCAGCATCACGCTGCTGGCCGTCGTGCAGGGGGTGCTGTCGTCCGGCCTGGTCATGGTGCTGGCGTTGTGGATTTCCGCGGTACTGGAGCGCCAGGTGCTGCGGGACACGGTGGCCGACCTGTCGCTGCGCAAGGTGGCGGCCAACACCATTCGCGCCGCCCTGTTGCTGATCGGCTTCCTGTTCGCGCTGTCGGCCGTCGGCGTGGACCTCACGGCGCTGTCGGTGCTCGGTGGCGCGATCGGCGTGGGCCTGGGCTTCGGTTTGCAGAAGCTCGCTTCCAACTACGTCAGCGGCTTCGTGATCCTGGCGGAGCGCAGCCTGCGCATCGGGGACACGGTGCGAGTGGACAACTTCGAGGGCGTGGTCGTCGACATCAAGACCCGCTACACCCTGATCCGGTCGCTCGCGGGGCGCGAGTCGATCGTGCCCAACGAGAAGCTGATCACCGAGCGCATCGAGAACCTGTCGCTGGCCGACCCCAAGGTGCTGCTGACGGCCGATGTCGGCGTGGGCTACGACGCCGACGTGGAGGAGGTGCGGCGCATCCTGCTGGAAGCAGCGGCCGGCGCCAAGCGCGTCATCGCCGAGCCGGGGCCTTCGGTGCAGCTGCTGCGCTTCGGCAACGACGCCCTGGAATTCCAGGTGCTGTTCTGGATCGCCGATCCGCAGAACGGCTCCGGGGCGGTGCGTTCGGAAGTCAACCTGCGCATCCTGCGGGGCCTGCGCGAGGCCGGCATCGAGATCCCGTATCCGCAGAGGGTGCTGCGCATCCTGCAGGCGCCGGCTGGTGCGCAAGCGGAGCTTGCACACCCTACGGGGAGCGGGGACGGCTGATCGTAGGGTGTGCGGCTTCGCCGCGCACCAACCCGCGTGGTGCACCGGTGACGGCGCCGCCTGATCGTAGGGTGTGCGGCTTCGCCGCGCACCGCCCGCCTCACTTCATCAGGGACGGCAGCCACAGGCTCAGGCCCGGGAACGCGATCAGCAGCCCCAGCATCAGCACCAGCACGAGCACGAAGGGCCAGCAGCCCCGGTAGATCGCGCCCAGGCCGACGCCCGGCAGCAGCGCGTTGAGCACGAACATGTTCATGCCGACCGGCGGCGAGATCAGGCCGATCTGCACCACCATCACGATCAGCACGCCGAACCACACCGGGTCGTAGCCGAGCGCGGTGACGATGGGAAAGAACAGCGGGATGGTGAGCAGCACCATGGTCAGCTCCTCCATCACCGTGCCGAGCACCACGTAGATCAGCATCATGGCGACCACGATGAGCGTCGGCGACAGGCCGCTGCCGGTGATCAGCTCCTTCAGGTCATTGGGCATGGACGTGAAGTTGACGAAGGTGGCGAACAGCGTGGCCGCGATCAGCAGCGTGAAGAGCATGGCGGTGGTGCGCGCGGACTCCACCAGCACCTCGTAGACGATGCGCAGCGTCAGGCGGCGGCGCGCCAGCGCGAACAGGAAGGCCCCGGCGGCCCCTATGCCGGCGCCCTCGGTGGCGGTGAAGATGCCGCCGTAGATGCCGCCCAGCACCACGAACACGAGGACCAGCACGCCCCAGATGCCGCGCAGGGCCTGCCAGCGGCCGGCCCAGTCGGTGTGCCGGCCGGCCGGCGCATGCTGCGGGTCGCGCCAGGTGATCCAGGTGATCCCCAGCATCATCAGCGCCGCGGAGGCCAGGCCAGGGATGACGCCGGCGGCGAACAGCTTGCCGATATTGGTTTCCGTGATGATCCCGTAGATCACCATGATGGTGGACGGCGGGATCATGATGCCCAGGGTGCCGCCGGCGGCGATCACGCCCATCGACAGCGCGTTGCTGTAGCCGAGCTCCTTCATCGACGGATACGCGACCTTGCCCATGGTCGCCGCGGTCGCGATCGAGGAGCCGCAGATCGCCCCGAAGCCGGCGCATGCCACGATGGTCGCGTGCGCCAGGCCGCCGCGCTTGTGGCCGATGAAAGCGAAGGCGGCCGCGAACAGCTCGTGCGCCAGTCCCGCGCGGGCCACGAAGTTGCCCATCAGGATGAACAGCGGGATCACCGACAGGGTGTAGGCAAAGCCGGTCTCGTAGACCACCTGCGCCGTGCTGGCGAGCGCCGGTTCCCAGCCGCGGGTCAGCGCGATGCCGCCGATGCCGACCACGCCCATGGCGAAGGCCAGCGGCACGCGCAGCAAGGCCAGCGCGAAGATGACGAGAAAGCCGATCAGGGCCGCCGTCACAGCGCCGCCCCTTCGCCTTCGGCCAGCTCGGGCGGCGGCCGCACCATCAAGGCCAGGTGCACCAGCCCGGCGATGCCGCACAGGACGGCCATGCCATAGATGAAAGGCGCCTTGGCGAACTTCAGCTGCGCGGTGGTCTCGCCGGTCAGGGCGAACTGGCCCGCCGTCTTCCACATCAGCGCGGCCAGCCCGATCAAGGCGGCCGCGATCAGCAGGTTGATGATCGATTTCTGCAGGCGCAGGATGGGCGCCGGCAGGTGGCTGTCGAGGGAATCGAAGAGGACGTGTTCACCGCGCAGCGAGACCAGCGGCAGCGCCCCGAAGATCACGATCACCATGAGCAGCTCGGTCAACTCCAGCGAGCCCGGGATCGAGTTGTCCAGCAGCTTGCGCCCGCCGACGTCGAGGAAGGTGAGCGCCATGATGGCGAACAGCGCGCCGCCCGAAAGCAGCCCGCAGGCGAGGGCGAGCAGCTTCTTCAAGCCGCCTTACTTCGACGCCTTGGCGATTTCCGAGCGGAACTCCGCCAGCACCTTGTCGGCGTTGGGCAGGCCCTTGGCCGCGGCGTCCTGCACCCACTTCGCTTCGAGCGCGGAAGTCCTGGACTTGACGTCGCCCACGAACTTCGCGTCGGCCTTGGTGACCTGCACGTTGTTGGCCTGCATGAGGGCGAAGGCGCGCCGGTCCACCTTGTCCCAGTTGCGTCCCATGATGCGGGCGGCGGTTTCGCCGGAGGCGGCATCCACGGCCTTCTTCTCCGCCGGTCCGAGCTTGGCGTAGGTGGCCGGGTTCATCATGAAGACGAAGCTCGTGTTGTACAGGCCGCCCGGGAAAGTGGTGGCGTACTTGATGATCTTGTCGATCTTGAACGACTCGATCGACTCCGCGGGGAACAAGGTGCCGTCCATCACGCCGCCGGAGAGCAGTTCGTAGGAATCCGGCGCCGGCTTCAGTGTGACGTTCATGCCGAGCGCCTTGGAGATCTCGTTGACCATGCCGCCGCCCACGCGCCACTTCAGCCCCTGCAGGTCTTCCAGCCTGGTGACCGGCCGCTTGGTGTTGAACACCACGCCGGGCCCGTGCGTGAAGAAGGCGAGCACGTGCACGCCCTGGTGCTCCTGCGCGAACTGCGGGTACTTCATCGCCACCCGGTTGAAGGCGACGGAGAGCGGCTCGGAGGCATCGCCGAGGAAGGGGAACTCGGCCATCTGGGTCAGCACGAACCGGCCGGGCGTGTAGCCGTGCACGGTGAACGAAACGTCCGCGAGGCCGTTCTTCACGGCGTCGTAGGTGCCCGGCGGGTTGGCCACGGCCCGCGGCAACACGTTGCACTTGACCTTGCCGGTGGTGTTCTTCTCGACCAGGTCGCACCATTCCTTCTGGGCGACGCTCAGGGAATGCGTGGGAGGCACCCAGCTGGACACGGTGAGCACCGTCTGCGCTCCGGCGGGAAGACCGGCGCAGAGCGCACCGGCAGCGGCAAGGGAAAGCAGGCTGTGTTTCATCCGACGGACTCCTGTGGTCTTGGTCCGTCTTGAATGTACGCGGCCGGCTCGGCCGCGGCGCCCCAGGCTTTCCCGCATGAGTTGGCCCAGCCTCGGCCAGCCTATAATTCAAAATAGAACGACCGTTCTTTTTTTTCCCGTTGCACGTGGGCGAGCCGGGTCGAGGCGGTCGCGAGCCGGCGCCGCATAGAATTTGCCGTTTACGTCAACGTCAATTCGACAAAGAACTCTAGGAGTGCCCCGATGAAGGTCCTGGTCCCCGTGAAGCGGGTGGTGGACTACAACGTGAAGGTCCGCGTCAAGTCGGACAACACGGGTGTGGATATCGCCAACGTGAAGATGAGCATGAACCCCTTCGACGAGATCGCTGTCGAAGAGGCGGTCCGCCTGAAGGAGAAGGGCGTCGCCACCGAGGTGATCGCCGTGTCCTGCGGCGTCCAGCAGTGCCAGGAAACCCTGCGCACCGCGATGGCGATCGGCGCCGATCGCGCGATCCTGGTGCTGACCGACGAGGAACTGCAGCCGCTGGCCGTGGCCAAGCTGCTGAAGGCCCTGATGGACAAGGAACAGCCAGGCCTGGTCATCCTGGGCAAGCAGGCCATCGACGACGACTGCAACCAGACCGGCCAGATGCTGGCGGCGCTCGCCGACCTGCCCCAGGCCACCTTCGCCTCGAAGGTGGAAGTGGCCGACGGCAAGGCCAAGGTCACGCGAGAGGTGGACGGCGGCCTGGAGACGCTGTCGATCAGCCTGCCGGCGATCATCACCACCGACCTGCGCCTGAACGAGCCGCGCTACGTGACGTTGCCCAACATCATGAAGGCCAAGAAAAAGCAGCTGGACACCTTCAAGCCCGAGGACCTGGGCGTCGACGTGAAACCGCGCCTGAAGACCCTGAAGGTCACCGAACCCGCCAAGCGCGGCGCCGGCGTGAAGGTGCCGGACGTGGCGACGCTGGTCGCCAAGCTGAAGAACGAAGCCAAGGTGATTTGATTTCATGTCATTGCGGGCTCGACCCGCAATCCACGGGTCCCGGGTCGAGCCCGGGACGACATTTCCAGGAATATTCATGACCTCTCTCGTCATCGCAGAACACGACAACGCCTCGATCCGCGGCGCGACCTTCAACACCGTCACCGCGGCTGCCCAGTGCGGCGGTGACGTCCACGTGCTGGTGGCCGGCGCCAACGCCGGTGCCGCCGCGCAGGCGGCCGCGCAGATCGCCGGGGTCGCCAAGGTGATCCACGCCGACGGCGCGCATCTCGAACATGGCCTGGCCGAGAACATGGCGGCGCAGGTGCTGGCCATCGCCTCCAGCTACAGCCACATCCTGTTCCCCGCCACCGCCAGCGGCAAGAACATCGCCCCGCGCGTGGCGGCCAAGCTGGACGTCGCGCAGATCTCGGACATCAGCAAGATCGACAGCCCGGACACCTTCGAGCGTCCGATCTACGCCGGCAACGCCATCGCCACGGTGCAGAGCAGTGACAGCGTGAAGGTCATCACGGTCCGCACCACGGGCTTCGACCCGGCGGCGGCTACCGGTGGCAGTGCCTCGGTGGAAACGATTGCCGCGGTTGCCGACAGCGGCAAGAGCAGCTTCCTCGGCCAGGAGATCGCCAGGAACGACCGGCCGGAACTGACCGCCGCCAAGATCATCGTCTCCGGTGGCCGCGCGATGGGCTCCAGCGAGAAGTTCAACGAGGTGCTGACCCCGCTGGCGGACAAGCTGGGCGCCGCGCTCGGCGCTTCGCGCGCGGCCGTCGACGCGGGCTACGCGCCCAACGACTGGCAGGTCGGCCAGACCGGCAAGATCGTGGCGCCGCAGCTGTACATAGCTTGCGGCATCAGCGGCGCGATCCAGCACCTGGCCGGCATGAAGGACTCCAAGGTGATCGTGGCGATCAACAAGGACCCGGAAGCGCCGATCTTCAGCGTCGCGGACTACGGGCTGGAAGCGGACCTGTTCACGGCGGTGCCTGAACTGATCAAGGCGCTTTGACGAAACAGGTCATCCCGGGCCAGCCCCGGGATCCATGCAGCCAGCCATGGATGCCGGATCGAGTCCGGCCAGACATACCTTTGGAGACTCCATGACCTACCGCGCCCCCCTCAAGGACATGCTGTTCAACATCCGGCATCTCGCGAATCTGGAGCAGGTCGCGCAGCTGCCGGGGTTGGAGGAGGCGGGGATGGACACCGCCCAGGCGGTGCTGGAGGAGTGCGCGCGTTTCAACCAGGAAGTGGTGGCGCCGTTGAACGTCGAGGGTGACCGCAATCCTTCGAGCTGGAAGGACGGCCAGGTCACCACGACCCCAGGCTTCAAGGAGGCCTACAAGCAGTACGCCGAAGCCGGTTGGCAGGGTTTGCAGCATCCGCAGGACTTCGGCGGCCAGGGCTTGCCCAAGTCGATAGGCGCGGCGTGCGGCGAGATGCTCAACTCGGCGAACCTGAGTTTCGCGCTGTGCCCGCTGCTCACCGACGGCGCCATCGAGGCGCTGCTGACGGCCGGTTCGGACCAGCTCAAGTCCGTGTACCTGGAGAAGCTGGTGACCGGCGCCTGGACCGGCACCATGAACCTGACCGAGCCACAGGCCGGCAG
>JAQGMY010000173.1 GCA_028292105.1 Ramlibacter sp. | reverse complement strand
CGTCTCGACCAGCGAATAGCTGCTGGCCACGTCCAGTTTCAGCGCGAACATGCCGATGAAGTGCATGGACCAGACGCCGATGCCCCCGAGCGCCACGCCTGCCGCCACCGTGTTGCCCAGGTCGATGCCGTCGCGCCGGCGGATCCGGCTGGCCGCGGTCAGCGCCAGGAGGGCGCCGATCACGGAGACCAGGTACGAAATGATGATGTAGCCGGGCTGATAGCTGGCGGTAACCAGTGGGTTCATGGACTGCTCTCAAGCGGGAAGTGCGCAATCTGAACACATCTTGTTACGCCGATGGGGTGTCCTTTCGGTGAAAGCGACCGCCATCGTGAAGGATTTGGCGCGGGTTGCTGTCGCTTCGAATTGGGCCATGATGCGCAGTGGCCGGCGCTGGCAGCACGCAAGCGTTTATCATCTGCGCGCGTCGACGCCGGCTCCTGCCGGCGTCTTACATTGCGTCAGCGACAGGGGCGAGGGGCCGTGCGTCTCACATCGATCAAGCTTTCCGGGTTCAAATCGTTCGCCGAACCCACGAACTTCATGCTGCCCGGCCAACTGGTCGGCGTGGTCGGGCCCAACGGCTGCGGCAAGTCCAACATCATGGACGCCGTGCGCTGGGTGCTGGGCGAGAGCAAGGCGAGCGAGCTGCGCGGCGAGTCCATGCAGGACGTGATCTTCAACGGCACGAACACGCGCAAGCCGGCGTCGCGGGCGTCGGTCGAACTGATCTTCGACAACGCCGACCATCGCGCCGGCGGCCAGTGGGCGCAGTTCGCCGAGATCGCCGTCAAGCGCGTGCTCACGCGCGACGGCACCTCCAGCTACTACATCAACAACCAGCCGGTGCGCCGCCGCGACGTGCAGGACGTGTTCCTGGGCACCGGCCTGGGCCCGCGCGCCTACGCCATCATCGGCCAGGGCACGATCAGCCGGATCATCGAGTCCAAGCCCGAGGAACTGCGCCTGTTCCTCGAGGAGGCCGCCGGCGTCTCCAAGTACAAGGAGCGCCGCCGCGAGACCGAGAACCGCCTGCACGACACCCGCGAGAACCTCACCCGCGTCGAAGACATCCTGCGCGAGTTGAACAGCAACCTGGAAAAGCTGGAAAAGCAGGCGGAGGTCGCGGCTCGCTACAACGCGCTGCAGGCCGACGTCACGCTCAAGCAGCACCAGCTGTGGTACCTGAAGCGCGCCGAGAGCGAGACCGACCAGTTGCGCATCAAGGCCGATGCCGACAAGGCAGTGAACGATCTCGAAGGGCGAGTGGCCGACCTGCGCCGCATCGAAAGCGAGCTGGAGACCGTCCGGCAGGCGCACTACGCCGCCGGTGACCAGGTCAACCAGGCCCAGGGCCATCTCTATGAAGCCAGCGCCGAAGTCGGGCGGCTGGAAGCGGAGATCCGCTTCGTGGTGGAAGGCCGCCAGCGGGTCGAACAGCGGCTGGTGCAGCTGAAGGAACAAGCCGCGCAATGGGCCACCCGCAAGGACGAAGCCGAAGCCGAGACCGAGAACCTGGCCGCGATGGCCGTCGACGCCGAAGAGCGCGCCGTCTTGCTGGCGGCGCAGGTCGAAGAGCAGGGCATGCAATTGCCTGACCTGGAAGAAGGCCTGCGGCAGGCGCAGGCACGCTCGTCCGAGCAGCGCACCGCCGTCGCCCAGGTGCAGCAGCAGATCCAGGTGCTGGCCGCCGACCAGCGCAATATCGAAGAACAGTCGCGCCAGCAGACCCAGCGCCGCGAACGGCTGGTGGCCGATCGCAATGCCCTGGCCGCACCGGATGAAGCCCGCCTGGTGAACCTGCAGGCGCAACTGACGGCTGCCCAGGAAACGGCCGAAACGGCGGAAGCCCGCCTGCACGAACTGCAGGAGCAGGTGCCGCAGCTCGATGAAGACCGCCGCACCCGCCAGCAGGACGTGAACGCCCAGGGCGCCAGGCAGGCGGACCTGTCGGCGCGGCTGGAAGCGCTGAAGGCGCTGCAGGAAAAGGTCCGCACCGACGGCAAGCTGCAGCCCTGGCTGGCCCGTCATGGCCTCGGCGGCCTGCAAGGCCTGTGGAGCCGCATCCATATCGAGCAGGGATGGGAAAGCGCGCTCGAAGCGGCGCTGCGCGAGCGCATGGGTGCGCTGGAAGTGTCGCGGCTGGACATGGTCCGGGCTTTCGCCAACGATGCGCCGCCCGCCAAGCTGGCGTTCTATCACGCACCCGCCGCCGGGCTGCCGGAGCCAGCGGGCAGCATGCCGCGGCTGGCCGACCTGCTGCGGCTGAACGACGCCGGGCAGAAGGCGCTGCTGACCGACTGGCTGCACGGCTGCTACACGGCCACGACGCTGGAAGAAGCGCTGGCCGCACGCGACCAGCTGCAGCCGGGTGAAGCGATCTACGTCAAGTCGGGCCACGCGGTCACCGCGCACAGCGTCAGCTTCTATGCACAGGACTCCGAGCAGGCCGGCCTGCTGGCGCGCCAGCAGGAGATCGAGAACCTGGAGAAGCAGCTGCGCGCCCAGGTCCTGATCGCCGAGGAAGCACGGTCCGCGCTGGTGCGTGCCGAAGCGGCCTACACCGATGCGGCCCAGCGCCTCACCACGGCACGCCGGGAGGCGGCGGAAAGCACGGGTCGGGCGCACGAACTGCAGGTGGAGACGCTGCGCCTGTCGCAGCTGGCCGATCAGACCCGCGCCCGCAGCCAGCAGATCGCCGGCGACCTGGCGGAGGTCGACGCCCAGCTGGAGGAACTGCAGGAGCGCCGCGTCGCCGCGGAAGGCCGCTTCGAAGAACTCGACATGCAGCTGGCCGACAGCCAGGAGCGGCATGCGCAGCTGGACGAGCGGGTGATCGAGGCCGAACGCAAGGTCGCGGAGTCGCGCGAGCAGCACCGCAGCCTGGAGCGGCAGGCGCAGGAAGCCCAGTTCGCGCAACGGGCCTTGCAGGCGCGTGGCGGCGAGCTGCAACGGGCGATCGAGACCGCCAGCCAGCAGGCGAAGTCGCTGGCGGACGAGGAAGAGCGCGCCCGCACCGAGCTGGCGCGGCTCACCGACGCCGCCGCGCAAGCCGGCCTGCAGAACGCGCTGGAACTCAAGTCACAGCGCGAGCAGGTGCTGGGCGCCAGGCGCAGTGAATACGACGACCTGACCCTCAAGCTGCGCGCCAGCGACGAGCGCCGGCTGCAGCTCGAACGCGAGCTCGACCCGATGCGCCAGCGCATCACCGACCTGCAGCTCAAGGAACAGGCCGCGCGCCTGGGGCTGGAGCAGTACACCCAGTTGCTGGCGGACGCGCAGGCGGACCTCGAAGCCGTGGGCAAGTCCCTCGAAGCGGGCAACGTGCGCCTGGCCGGCATGCAGTCGGACATCGACCGGATCCACCGCGAGATCGCCGCCCTGGGCGCCGTGAACCTGGCGGCGCTGGACGAACTGAGCACTGCCCGCGAGCGCAAGCAGTTCCTGGACTCGCAGACCGCCGACCTGACCGAGGCAATGACGACCCTCGAGGACGCCATCAAGAAGATCGACGGCGAAACCCGCGAGCTCCTGGGCAGCACTTTCCAGACCGTCAACGAGCACTTCGGCCGCATGTTCCCCGAGCTGTTCGGCGGCGGCAACGCCAGGCTGGTGATGACCGGCGAGGAAATCCTGGACGCCGGCGTGCAGGTGCTGGCGCAGCCGCCCGGCAAGAAGAACCAGACCATCCACCTGCTGTCGGGTGGCGAGAAGGCACTCACCGCGATCGCGCTGGTCTTCGCCATCTTCCAGCTCAATCCCGCGCCCTTCTGCCTGCTCGACGAGGTGGACGCGCCGCTGGACGACGCCAACACCGAGCGCTACGCCAAGCTGGTGAGCAGCATGAGCAAGTCGACGCAGTTCCTGTTCATCAGCCACAACAAGATCGCGATGGAGATGGCGGAGCAGCTGATCGGCGTGACCATGCAGGAGCAGGGCGTCTCGCGCATCGTGGCGGTGGACATGGAATCCGCCGTGTCGATGGCCGAGGCGCTCTGATGTCGGCTTTCGCTATCGGGCTGGCCATCATCGGCGGGTTGTTGCTGGCGCTGCTGGTCGCCTGGAACGCATGGACCACGCGGCGCAACACGCCCCGCCAGCCGGAGGCGCCGGCGGCTTCCGAGCTGTCGCCGCAGCGCCCCGACGGCGAGCGCAACGAGCCCTCGTTCGACGATGCCGCCATCACGTCGCTGCCGGCCCCGGAAAAAAAGCCCGGCCTCGATGCGCTGATCGACGTGCTGGCGCAAATCGCGGTCGATGTGCCGGTCGCCGGCGAGCATGCGCTCGCCGCGTTGCCGCCCACGCGCCGTGCGGGCAGCAAGCCGTTTGCCATCGAAGGCCGCAACGAGACCACCCAGGACTGGGAGACGCCGCACTCCGGCCCGCGCTACACCGCGTTCCAGGCGGGTGTGCAGCTGGCCAACCGCAACGGTGCGCTGAATGAAATCGAATATTCCGAGTTCGTGATGAAGACGCAGGCCTTTGCCGACGCGATCAACGGCTCGGCGGAATTCCCCGAGATGCGTGACGAAGTCGCCCGGGCCCGCGAGCTGGACCAGTTCGCCGGCAGCCACGACGCGCAGCTCGGTTTCACGCTGCGCGCGCGCAATGCGGCGTGGAGCCCCGGCTACGTGCAACAGAACGCTTCGAAGCTCGGCTTCACCGCGGGCTCCATCCCGGGGCGCATGGTGCTGCCCGCCAGCGTGCCGGGCGGCCCGCCCATCCTCGGGCTGGCCTTCTCGACCCAGGCGGCCTTGTCGGAAGATCCCTCGCACTCGGCGATCCGCGAACTGACCCTGAGCCTGGACGTGCCGCAGGTGCCGCGCAGCGAACAACCCTTCGTGCGCATGCGCGACGCCGCCATCGCGCTCGCCGCATCGATGGACGGGCTGATCACCGACGACGACGGCCGCGAGATCCCGTCCGAAGCGCTCGATGCGATCGGCTCCGATCTCGAGAAGCTGTACGACACGCTCGACGACCGCGACCTCTCGGCCGGCTCGCCGCAGGCGCGGCGGCTGTTCTCCTGAGTCCGGACATGGTTGTCGTCCCCGCCGCCGTGCAGGAACGCGCGGATGCGCTGCGCGAGTTGCTGCACCGCTACGCCCACAGCTACTACGTGCTGGACGCGCCACAGGTCCCGGACGCCGAGTACGACAAGCTGTTCCAGGAACTGCAACAGCTGGAAGAGCAATATCCGGCGCTGCTGACCACCGACTCGCCCACGCAGCGCGTCGGCGGCAAGCTGCTCGAAGGATTCGGCAAGGTTCGGCACAAGGTGCCGATGCTTTCGATCCGCACTGAAACCGATATCGAGGCCAGCGGCGCGCGCAACTTCGACGCCCGCGTGCGGCGTGAACTGGCGCTGAAGGAAGGCGACCCGCCGGTCGAATACGTCGCCGAACTGAAGTTCGACGGCCTGGCCCTCAACCTGCGCTACGAGAACGGCGCGCTGGTGCAGGCCGCGACGCGCGGTGATGGCGAGGTCGGCGAAGACGTCACGCAGAACATCCGCACGGTGGGGCAGATCCCGCTGCGGCTGGCGGGCCGGGACATCCCGGCGGTGCTTGAAGTGCGCGGCGAGGTCTACATGCGGCGTGACGACTTCGAACGCCTGAACGAGTTGCAGCGCGAGAAGATCGCCCGGGGCGCGAAGAACGAGAAGACTTTCGTCAACCCGCGCAACGCCGCCGCCGGCGCCGTCCGCCAGCTCGATCCGGCCATTGCGCGGCAACGCCCCCTCAGTTTCTATGCCTACGGCTGGGGCGAGATCGAAGGTGGGCCGGCGTTCCAGACGCACCGCGAGGTGCTGCAGGCGCTCAAGGCCTGGGGCGTGCCGGTGTCGGAACGGGTCACGGTTGCGACCGGCCCCGAGGACCTGATCGCGTATCACGATGCCGTCGGGCGCGAGCGCGACCAGCTGCCCTTCGACATCGACGGCGTGGTCTACAAGGTCAACAGCCTGGCGCTGCAAAAGCAGCTGGGATTCGTCACGCGCGAGCCGCGCTGGGCGGTCGCCCACAAGTTCCCGGCGCAAGAGCAACTGACCACCGTCGAATCCATCGACGTCTACGTCGGCCGCACCGGCAAGCTCACGCCGGTGGCGCGGCTGCAGCCGGTGTTCGTCGGCGGCGTGACGGTCACCAACGCCACGCTGCACAACGAGGACGAGGCGCGGCGCAAGGATGTGCGGGTTGGCGACACGGTCATCGTGCGGCGTGCCGGTGACGTGATCCCTGAAGTGGTCGCCGTGGTGCCCGAGAAGCGGCAAGCGGACGCCAAGGTCTTCACCATGCCGCGCACCTGCCCGGTGTGCGGCTCGGAGGCGGTGCGGGAAGAAGGCGAAGCCGACTACCGCTGTACCGGCGGCCTGTTCTGCAGTGCCCAGCGCAAGCACGCGATCCTGCATTTCGCGCAGCGCCGGGCGATGGACATCGAAGGGCTGGGCGAGAAGCTGGTCGACCAGATGGTGGATGCCGGCGTGATCCGCACCCTGCCGGATCTCTATCGCATGGGGCTGGCCAACCTGGTGGCGCTGGAGCGCATGGGCGAGAAGTCGGCGCAGAACGTGCTGGCGGCGCTGGAGAAGTCGAAGTCGGCGAGCCTGCCGCGTTTCCTCTACGGCCTGGGCATCCGCCACGTCGGCGAGTCGACCGCGCGCGACCTGGTGCGGCATTTCGGCAAGCTGGACGGGATCATGGACGCCAGCGTCGAACAGCTGCTGCAGGTGCCCGACGTGGGCCCTATCGTCGCCGAGAGCGTCCACGCCTTTTTCCAGCAGGTCCACAACCGGGAAGTCGTCGAGCAGCTGCGTGCCTGCGGCGTCCACTGGGAGGAGGGCGAGCCGGTGGCGCAGGTGCCCAAGCCGCTGGCCGGCAAGACGGTTGTCCTGACCGGCACGCTCCCCAACCTCAGTCGTGACGAGGCCAAGGACATGCTGGAAGCTGCCGGCGCCAAGGTGGCCGGGTCCGTCAGCAAGAAGACGGATTACCTCGTCGCCGGGGCCGAGGCGGGCAGCAAGCTGGACAAGGCACGGGAACTGGGCGTGGCGGTGCTGGACGAGGCCGGTCTGCAGCGCCTGCTGGCCGGCGAGACGCCGCCGGGAATCTCCCCATGAACGGACTGTCTATTCCGTTTCGGAATGTTTGACGCTTATTCCTTATCGAAATAAAATGCGTTTATTCCGAAAGGGAATACGCATTGAAGCACATCGTCGTCACTCCGCTGCAGGTCGGCCAGCTGCTGCAGACCGCGCGCAAGGCGGCCGGCCAGTCGCAGGCGCAGCTTGCCGCACGGCTGGGCCTGAGCCAGTCACGCCTGTCCAAGCTGGAGCAGAACCCCGGATCCCTCACGCTCGACCAGCTGCTGGCGCTGTGCGGCGCCCTGGCGCTGGAACTGAGCGTGCAGGAACGCGGCGCGCCCGGCGCGGCTGCCGCCGCAACGGAGTGGTAGGTGGCGGGCCGGCCCTCGCGCTCGCGCGCCCTGTCCATCTGGTCCAACGGTGAGCGCGTCGGCAGCTGGCGGCTGCCGGCGCGGGGCGAGATGGAGCTGCAGTACGACCCCGGGTGGCTGCGGTCGGCCGCAGCCAGGCCGCTGTCGCTTTCGCTCCCCTTCGGCATCGGCAATGCACCGCTGCGCGGCGAGCGGGTAGCCAACTACTTCGACAACCTGTTGCCCGACAGCGAGGAGATCCGGCGGCGCCTCGCGACCCAGCTGAAAGCCACGTCCGCCGGGCCATTCGACCTGCTGCAGGCCGTCGGCCGCGACTGCGTCGGGTCAGTGCAGTTGCTGGGCGAGGACGAGACGCCGCAAGGCCTGGACCGCATCGAAGGCACGCTGCTGGACGAGGCGCAGGTCGCCGATTACCTCAAGCGGGTGACCGCGAGCCCCGGCCTTGGCGCGGCCGAGCTGGACCCGGACGACCTGCGCCTGTCACTGGCCGGCGCGCAGGAGAAGACGGCGCTCCTCTGGCACGGCGGGCAGTGGCTGCGCCCGCACGGGGCGACGCCGACCACGCACATCATGAAACTGCCGCTGGGGCTGGTGGGTCACAGCCGCGTCAACCTCGCCACTTCGGTCGACAACGAGTGGCTGTGCCTGAACCTGCTGCGCGAGCTGGGGCTGCCGGTGCCGGATTGCGCCGTCCTGGTTTTCGCCGGCCAGCGGGTGCTGGCGGTCGAGCGCTTCGATCGCACCTTGCATTCCTCGGGTCGCTGGTGGCTGCGGCTGCCGCAGGAGGACTTCTGCCAGGCGCTGGGAGCGCCGCCGAACCGCAAGTACGAGGCCGACGGCGGCCCGGGCGTGCGGCAGCTGGCGGGCATCCTGCGGCAGTCCGAGAACGCGGTGGCCGACATCGAGACGCTGCTGGCCGCGCAAATTGCCTTCTGGATGCTGGCGGCGCCGGACGGCCACGCCAAGAACTTCAGCCTGCGGCTGCTGGCCGGCGGGCGCTATCGGCTGACGCCACTCTACGACGTGGTGTCGATCTGGCCGGTGGAGGGCTCGGGGCCCAACCAGTGGTCGTGGCACAAGGCCAAGATGGCGATGGCGGTGGCCGGCAAGAACCGGCACTACCTGTTCAAGGACATCGAGCGGCGGCATTTCGATGCGATGGCGGCGCAATGCGGATATGGGCGGGATGCGGCGTCTATCGTCACGCGCCTGCTGCAGCGCACCGAGCCTGCCATCAGCGCCGTGGCAGGCAGGCTGCCAGCGGGCTGTCCGGCGCAGGTCGCGGATGCCATCTTCCGGGGCCTGCGCCGCTCCGCGCAACGGCTGGAGGCGATGGCAGCGTGAGCCCGGTCAGCCGTCGCTCGCCGGCGGGCGTTCCGGGCGGCGCCACAACCAGGCCAGCACCAGCAGCATGGCGGCGGCCACCGCGGGCACCGCGTAGATCCAGCCGGCCGGGATCGTCGCCAGCAGGAAACCCAGGCTGAGCGCCATCATCCCCGCGGCGGCCCACTTGGCCAGGCGCGGCACGACGCGATGGCGGTCCCATTCCAGCAGCAGGCGGCCGAAGCGCGGATCGGTGTACAGCCGGCGGTGCAGGCGCGGCGAGCTGCGCGATGCCGCCCAGGCGGCCACCAGGAGGAAAGGCACCGTCGGCACCACCGGCACGAGGATGCCGACGACCCCCAGGGCGACGCACACCCAGGCCAGCGCCATCAGCAGCCAGCGCGCCGGTGCGGGCAGCGTGGGAGGGGCGGCGGGCGGGTCGGTGGTCATGCCTGCAAGATAGCAGCGTGATCCTTGCCGCGCGGTATGCTTTCGCACATGACGGTCAGAGAAATCCTGAAGATGGGCGACGAGCGCCTGTTGCGCGTGGCCCAGCCGGTGCGCGAATTCGGCACGCGTGAACTGCGCGAGCTGGTGGCCGACATGGAAGACACCATGGCGGCAGCCAACGGCGCCGGGCTGGCCGCGCCGCAGATCGGGGTCGACCTGCAGCTGGTGATCTTCGGCAGCGACGCTCCCAACCTGCGCAATCCGGACGCGCCGGTGGTGCCGAAGACGGTGCTGCTCAACCCCGTGATCACGCCCTTGTCCAGCGAGGAGGAGGAAGGCTGGGAAGGCTGCCTTTCCGTGCCCGGCTTGCGGGCCGTGGTCCCGCGCTGGTACCGCATCCGCTACACCGGCTTCGATGCGGACGGCACCCCCATCGAGCGGGAAGCCGACGGCTTCCATGCCCGCGTGGTGCAGCACGAGTGCGACCACCTGATCGGCAAGCTGTATCCGATGCGGGTGCGCGACTTCACCAGGTTCGGCTTCACCGAAGTGCTGTTTCCTGGCCTGGACGCCGGCGACGACGACTGAGCCCGGCCAAAAGAGTTGCGCCGCCTGGTGGAAAGCTGTCACCATGGGCTTCCATGGCTCCCATGGCGAGGAGCGGGTTTGAATTCAGTAGTCTGGTGCCTGGTCGGCGCCGCCATCGGCTGGCTGGCCGGCCTCATGATGGGCGGCGGCCGCGGCAAGGTGGTCCTCGTCGAGAACATGCTGGTGGGCGTGTTCGGCGCCTTCATCGGCGGCGAGTTCGTCGCCGACATGCTCCACATGGGCGTGCCGGGCAGCTTCAGCGCCGGTGCCCTCGGAATCTCCGTCGTCGGCGCGATCGTGCTGTTGGTCCTGCTGCGCCTGATGCGGGGCGCCGTCGGCCCGATGCAGGCGAGCAAGAGCCGCTCGAAAGGGCGCTAGCCGTCCTGCCGTGCCGCGGCTGATCGGCCCGGCTCAGGCGGAGATCGCTTCCAGCAGCTCCGTCTCGATTTCGAGCTGCCGGCGGTTCTGCTGCAGCTCGGGCCCGTCGATCAGGAAGGTGTCCTCGACCCGCTCGCCCAGCGTGCTGACCTTGGCCAGTTGCAGGTTGATCTTGTGCCGCGCCAGCACCCGCGCGACCGAGTACAGCAGGCCGACCCGGTCGCTGGCGGAGATCGACAGCAGCCAGCGCTGCATCTTGTCGTCCGGCCGCAGGTCCACCCGCGTCGGCACCGGGAAGCTCTTGACGCGCCGCGACACCCGCCCGCGGCTGGGCGCCGGCAGCGGTCCGGCAGCCGCGATGGTGGTGCACAGCTCGGACTCCGCCATGCTGCA
The DNA here is from genome assembly GCA_028292105.1 of Ramlibacter sp. Lineage (GTDB taxonomy): Bacteria > Pseudomonadota > Gammaproteobacteria > Burkholderiales > Burkholderiaceae_C > Ramlibacter. Next base: position 2,325 of record JAQGMY010000173.1, on the reverse strand, counting down.
CAGCTCGCGGTAGTGGTCCGGCAGCATGGCCGTCACCACCTGGAAGGTGTCCAGCGCGTAACCGTTGGTGGCCGTGTGGATCTTGGCGTCCAGGATGCTGAAGCCGGCGTGGTCGAAGTAGCCGCAGATGCGGGCGAACAGGTCCGGCTGGTCGGGGGTGTAGACCAGGATCTGCAGGCCTTCGCCCACCGGGGAGAGCCGGGCCCGGACGATCACCTTGGCGCTGCCCACGTGGCGCGAAAGATGGCGCGTGTGCCAGGCGATGTCGCTCGCCTCGTGGCGCATGAAGTAGCCCACGTCCAGCGTTTCCCACAGTTTCTTGTGCGCCTCGAAAGGCTGGGCGAACAGCTGTAGCTGCACCAGCGCCTCGCGCTTGCGGGCTTCGATCTCCGCCTTGGGATCCGGCGTGCCGCCACCCAGCGCCCGCAGCGTGTAGCGGTACAGGTCTTCCAGCAACTTGCCCTTCCAGGCGTTCCACACCTTGGGGCTGGTGCCGCGGATGTCGGCGACCGTGAGCAGGTACAGCGCCTTCAGGTGGCGTTCGTTGCCCACCCTGCGCGCGAAGGCGTTGATCACGTCCGGATCGCCGAGGTCTTCCTTTTGCGCGACCCGGCTCATGGCCAGGTGCTCGCGCACCAGGAACTCGACCAGCTTGCAATCTTCCGCCGGGATGTCGTGCTGGCGGCAGAAGCGCCGCACCTCGCGCGCGCCCAGCTCCGAATGGTCGCCGCCGCGGCCTTTGGCGATGTCGTGGAACAGCGCGGCCGTGTACAGCACGTAGGGCTTGTCCCAGCCGGCCGCCAGCTGCGAGCAGAACGGGTACTCGTGGGCATGCTCGGCGAGGAAGAAGCGGCGCACGTTGCGCAGCACCATCAGGATGTGCTGGTCCACGGTGTAGACGTGGAAGAGGTCGTGCTGCATCTGGCCGACGATGCGCCGGAACACCCAGAGGTACCGTCCCAGCACCGAGGTCTGGTTCATCAGGCGCAGCGCGTGGGTGATGCCGCGCGGCTGCATCAGCATGGCGCGGAAGGTGGCGTGGTTCACGGGGTCGTTGCGAAACCCCGCGTCCATCACCTTGCGGGCGTTGTACAGGGCCCGCAGCGTCCGCGCGGACAGGCCGTTGATTCCCGGGGTCGTCTGGTACAGCAGGAAGGTCTCGAGGATGGCGTGCGGGTGCTTGAGGTACACGTCGTCGCTGGCGACCTCGATCGTCCCGGCCTTCTCGGAAAAGCGCTCATTGATCGGGCGCGCCTCGGCCGCGGCCGGGTTCAGCGCTTCTTCGATGTTCAACAGCAGGATCTGGTTCAGCTGGGCGACCGCCTTGGCCGCCCAGTAAAAGCGCTTCATCAGACGCTCGCTGGCGCGCGCCACGATGCGGCCGTCCGCGCGCAGCACCGCGTTGTAGCCGAAGGACTCGGCGACCGCGTTCTGCAGGTCGAACACCAGCCGGTCTTCGCGCCGGCCGGCCACGATGTGCAGCCGGGCGCGGATCGTGGAGAGCAGGGCTTCGTTGCGCTTGATCTGGCGCGCCTCGAAAGGCGTGGCCAGGCCACGGCGCGCCAGCTCGTCCCAGGTCTTGCCGAAGCCGGCGGCGTTGGACACCCAGAGGATCACCTGCAGGTCGCGCAGGCCGCCGGGCGACTCCTTGCAGTTGGGCTCCAGCGCATAAGGCGTGTTTTCGTACTTGTTGTGGCGCTGCCGCATCTCCAGTGTCTTGGCGATGAAGAAGGCGCGCGGGTCCACATGGGCCCGGAAGCGCTCCTGGAAGGCGCCGAACAGCTTGCGCGAGCCGGTCACCAGCCGCGCCTCCAGCAGCGAGGTCTGCACCGTCACCTCGCCGGCCGCCTGGGCCACGCATTCCGCGACGGTGCGCACGCTGGAGCCGATCTCCAGCCCGGCGTCCCAGCAGCTGGTGACGAAGCTCTCGATGCGCCGCTTCAGGTTGGGGTCGTGGTCGGGCGAGACGCCGTCGGGGATCAGCAGCAGCACGTCCACATCGGAGTGCGGGAACAACTCGCCGCGGCCGAAGCCGCCCACCGCCACCAGCGCCACTCCGGCCGGCAGGCCGGCCAGCTGCCAAAGATCCTTGAGGCTGTCGTCAGCGACCTGGCTCAGGGCCTGCAGCAAGCCCTTGATGGCGCGGGTGGAGCCGCCTTCGGCCTCTGCCGATGCCAGCAGCTGCGCCTTGCGGACCCTGTGCTTTTCGCGGACCCCGGCGATCGCGGCCTGTGCGGCCGTGACGGCAACTTCGAGCGCGTTGGGGCCGTTCATGGAGCGCGGCCGCCGTCAGCCCTTCACGAACGCCGGCGGCGGCGGGCTTCC
>JAQGMY010000171.1 GCA_028292105.1 Ramlibacter sp. | reverse complement strand
GTGATGTTGTGCTCGGAGATGAGGTTCTCCACCAGCCCGATGCGCTCGAGCCGGGAGCCCGCGCGCAGTGCCTCGCCCACTTCGGCCGCGTTGACCCCGGCGACCTCGGCGATCGCCGCATAGGCCTCCGGCGCGTTGTTCACCTTGAACTCCACGAGCAGGCTGCGCAGGTCGCGCTGGTAGCGCGCCAGCGTCCCGTAAAGCAGCAAGGCGCGTTCCGCCTTGTTCAACTGCAGCAGGCTGGCGAGTGCATCGATGTTCTTTTCGACCAGCGTCGAATGCTTCTTCAGCGCGTGGGTCAGCCATTCGCCGGTGACGGTGAGCACCGAGAGCAGGTCCTTGGGCTGGTCCTTGGCGTATTCGTCGAGGTAGAAGAACAGCGTGCCCTCCTCGTAGGGGCCGCGCCAGACGCCGTGCCGGTCGAGGAATTCGCGCGTGGTGAGCTGCTCGTGGGCGCGCCAGAACTCGTTGTCCTTGCAGCGGCGGCCGAGGAATTCGCGCAGCCGGTCGAGCGATGGCGCCGGCCACACCAGGTGGCGGCCGGCCAGCGACAGCAGGCCGTTCAGGTCGCGGCGCACGTTGAACTTGGCGCCCTGCTTGGCCGCGAGCGTGAGCACGAAATGCGAGCACATGAGGTCCAGCACCGGCGCATCCTTGAGGCCCGGTGAAGGCAGTACTTGCAGATCCAGCGAACGCTTGGCCAATCGACCTCCGGGTCAGGGGCGCCAACGAATAGCGCGGCCTCATGCTACATGGAAGAAGCGCGGTGCGGGCTGCGTCACCGGCGGACGGCGGGGCCGTTCACAATGCGCCCATGATGATCGGACTGCCGGAGATTCGCCAAGCCGCCGAGCGCCTGCGCGGCCACGTTCTGGACACGCCCTGCGTGGAATCCCGCACGCTGTCGAACATGGCGGGCTGCCAGGTGTTCCTGAAGTTCGAGAACCTGCAGTTCACCGCTTCGTTCAAGGAACGCGGCGCCTGCAACAAGCTGGCACAGCTGAGCACCGAGGAGAAGCGGCGCGGCGTGGTGGCGATGAGCGCCGGCAACCACGCGCAAGGCGTGGCGTACCACGCGCAGCGGCTGGGAATGCGGGCGGTGATCGTGATGCCGCGCTTTACACCGGTGGTCAAGGTGGAGCGAACGCGCAGCTTCGGTCCCGAGGTGGTGCTGCACGGCGACACGCTCGAGGAGGCCCGGGCACACGCGCTGCAGCTGGCGCAGCAGGAGCAGCTGACTTTCGTCCACCCCTACGACGACGCGGCGATCATTGCCGGCCAGGGCACGGTGGCGATCGAGATGTTGCAGGCGGTGCCGCAGCTGACCACCCTGATCGTCGCGGTCGGCGGCGGCGGCCTGATCTCCGGCATCGCCGCCGCGGCGAAGGCGCTCAAGCCGGGCATCCGCGTCATCGGCGCCCAGGCCTTGCGCTTCCCCAACATGTACAACGCGGTCAAGCACGCCGCCTTCCCGCAAGGCGCGTCCACCATCGCGGAGGGGATCGCCGTTGGTCAACCGGGCCAGATCACCCAGGCCATGATCGAGCGCCACGTCGACGACCTGGTGCTGGTCGACGAGGGCGACATCGAGCAGGCGATCGTGATGCTCCTGGACATCGAGAAGACGCTCGTAGAAGGCGCCGGGGCGGCGCCGCTGGCCGCGCTGATGAAGGATCCCGGCCGGCATGCGGGGCAGAAGGTCGGGCTGGTGCTCGGCGGCGGCAACATCGACCCGATGCTGCTGTCGGCCATCATCCACCGCGGGCTGGTGCGCGCCGGCCGGCTGGCGCGCATCCGCGTCTGCGCCCGCGACGTGCCGGGCTCGCTGGCCCGGATCACCACGGTCGTCAGCGAGGCCGGCGCGAACATCGACGAAGTCCACCACCAGCGCGCCTTTACCTTGCTGGCGGCGCAGAACGTGGAGATCGAGCTGGTGGTGCAGACCCGCGGCCGCGAGCACGTCGCCAGCCTGCTGGAGGCGCTGCGCAGCGCCGGTTTCGAGGCGGAGGAACACCAATGATGGTCGGGCAGGACAAGGGCAGCAGCGCCTGCCGGCCCGGCACCGCCGGCGACCTGCTCTGACGGGCCGCTCGGGGGGCGCAGATACAATCGGGGCAACCCAGAGTCCCGGAGCAAAGCATGTCCAACGCCGTCCAGCACGCTGTCGAAGACAACGACGCGCCCATCGATCCGCACGACCCCGTCGAAGCAGTGCTTCCGATGATCCCGATCGTGCTGCCCGCCGTCGGCGCCGCGCTGATGTTCCTGCTGGCATTCATCGCCATCTACATGGCCTGAGCCTGCCGGCGCCTGGAAGCCCCTCGGCAGTGATGCCCAGGGGCTTTTCTTTTGCCGCGCCGCTGCGACGACGCACATAACGTCATGCTTCTTTTGCATGGAATCGTGACCGGACGAAGCGGCAGGGGTGGCCCAGCTTCTTAAAATGGGTCCCTCCAGCCGACCCGGCGGCCATCCCGCAGCAGCCGACTGAAGCCAAGCCTGTTTTCAAAAGGGCGCGCATCGGGCTGTTGCCATCCGACTGCCGCTCCTTTTTGAAAACACGTTTCAACTTTGGAGCTTTGAGGATGAACTCTCCCGTGATGCAGGGCCTGAATCTCCAGGCCCCCGGCTTCGTCAAGAATGCCCGGCTGATCGCCTGGGTGGCCGACATGGTGGCGCTGTGCAAGCCGGACCAGGTCTACTGGTGCGACGGCAGCGAAGAAGAATACGAGCGCCTGTGCCAGCAGCTGGTGGCCGCCGGCACCTTCAAGAAGCTGGATCCCGCCAAGCGCCCAGGCTCCTATCTCGCCTGGTCCGATCCGTCCGACGTCGCCCGGGTCGAAGACCGCACCTTCATCTGCTCGCAGAAGAAGGAAGACGCAGGCCCCACCAACAACTGGGTGGCCCCGGCGGAGATGCGCGCCACCCTGGATCCGCTGTTCGACGGCTGCATGCGCGGCCGCACCATGTACGTGGTGCCGTTCTCGATGGGCCCGCTCGGCTCACCGATCGCGCACATCGGCATCGAACTGTCCGACAGCCCGTACGTGGCGGTGAACATGCGCCTGATGACCCGCATGGGCAAGGCCGTGTACGACGTGCTGGGCGTCAACGGCGAGTTCGTGCCTTGCCTGCACACCGTGGGCGCGCCGCTGGCCAAGGGCCAGCAGGACGTGTCCTGGCCTTGCAACAAGACCAAGTACATCGTGCACTACCCCGAGACGCGCGAGATCTGGTCGTACGGCTCCGGCTACGGCGGCAACGCCCTGCTCGGCAAGAAGTGCTTCGCGCTGCGCATCGCGTCCACCATGGGCCGTGACCAGGGCTGGCTGGCCGAGCACATGCTGATCCTGGGCGTGACCACGCCCGAGGGCAGGAAGTACCACGTGGCGGCGGCCTTCCCGTCGGCCTGCGGCAAGACCAACTTCGCCATGATGATCCCGCCCAAGGGCTTCGAAGGCTGGCAGGTCACCACCATCGGCGACGACATCGCCTGGATCAAGCCCACCGCCGACGGCCGCCTGCACGCGATCAACCCGGAGGCCGGCTACTTCGGCGTGGCGCCGGGCACCAACATGCAGACCAACCCCAACTGCATGTCCAGCCTGGACAAGAACGTGATCTTCACCAACGTCGCGCTCACCGACGACGGCGACGTGTGGTGGGAAGGCATGGGCGACGCGCCCGCGCACGCCATCGACTGGCAGGGCAAGGACTGGACACCGCAGATCGCCCGGGAAACCGGCGCCAAGGCGGCCCACCCGAACGCCCGCTTCACGGTCGCCGCCACCAACAACCCGGCGCTCGACGCCGCCTGGGACGATCCGGCCGGCGTGCCGATCGACGCCTTCATCTTCGGCGGCCGCCGCTCGACCACCGTGCCGCTGGTGACCGAAGCGCAGGACTGGGTGGAAGGCGTCTACATGGCGGCGACCATGGGCTCTGAAACCACCGCCGCCGCTGCCGGCCAGCAAGGCGTGGTTCGCCGCGACCCGTTCGCCATGCTGCCCTTCACCGGCTACAACATGAGCGACTACTTCCAGCACTGGCTCAGCCTGGGCAAGAAGCTGGAAGCTGGCGGCGCCAAGCTGCCGAAGATCTTCACCACGAACTGGTTCCGCAAGGGCGACGACGGCAAGTTCGTCTGGCCCGGCTATGGCGAGAACATGCGCGTGCTCAAGTGGATGATCGATCGCATCGAAGGCAAGGTCACCGGCCAGAAGCACGTCTTCGGCATCAGCCCGGCCTACGAAGAACTGAACTGGGACGGCCTGGCCTTCACCAGGGAGCAGTTCGCCAAGGTGATCGGCGTCGAGCCGGCCGCCTGGGAAAAGGAACTGCAGCTGCACCAGGAACTGTTCCAGCAGCTGGAGTACCACCTGCCGCAGGAGCTGAAGGCGACCAAGGCGCAGATCGAGAAGAGACTGGCGGCCTGAGAAGGCGTCCGCCCATGAGAAAGGCCACCTGACGGTGGCCTTTTTCGCTACGGGCGGCGACTCAATCGCGCCAGGGCTTCAATTGGTACCCGATCTTGGCCGACGGCAGCGCGGCCGGGGCGGATCGCGCCTTGCGCCACTGCTGCCGGCGCTGCGCTGCGCGCTGTTGCGCGCGGCGGTGGGACCAGAGGTCCAGCAACCGCAGCAGGCGCGCCGGCAACCGGCCGATCACGCTGCTGACGAGGCCGGGAACGAGAAGCGCGCCCATCGCTCGGCTGCTCAGACGAAGGCGTGAACGTCGCGGCCTGCTTCGCGGCTCATGGCGCGGCTGAGGTCGGCCATGACGCGGGCATCGTTGAGCGCGATGTTCCAGAGCTTTTCGTCCTGGCGGCGCAGCTCGCGGCGGGCCGACCAGCCTTGCAGGCCGGTGCGGATGCGGGCGGCGGTCCGCGTGAGCGGCGAGCCGATGAAGGCCAGCGCGCCCAGCGCCAGCTGGCTGGCGTTCCAGTTGCCGACGGCCGTGAAGCCACGGCTGAAGCGGGTGACACCGCCGTGGTTCGTCGAATATTCGATATGGACAAAACGTGCCATGACTGTTCCCCTTGTGCTCCAACGCTTGTGGCGAATTGCCAAGTGCGTGGGTTGAATACTAGGGTCTACCCTGATATTCGTCCACTTTTGATTAGTGATGCATATCATTCACGGAACGTATGAAAGCCGCGAACTTCCGGACCCTCGACCTGAACCTGCTGCGGGTGTTCGACCAGGTGATGACGGAACGCAACCTGACGCGCGCCGCCCGCAACCTGTCGATGACCCAGCCTGCCGTCAGCAACGCACTCAACCGCCTGCGCGAGTCGCTGGGGGACCGGCTGGTCACCCGCAGCGGCTACGGGGTGGAGCCGACGCCGCGGGCGCTGGCCTTGTGGCCTTCGATCAGCGATGCCCTGCGCCAGCTGGAAACCTCGCTGACGCCCGG
>JAQGMY010000167.1 GCA_028292105.1 Ramlibacter sp. | reverse complement strand
TGCCACGGGAGCGGGCGCCTTGGCCACGACGACCGGTGCGGGAATCGGTGCGGGTGTCGGCACGGTGGTGCGCGCCTGGGTCGTCCGGGCTCCCACGGGTGCGAACAGTTCGCGGATCAGGGCCAGTTTCGGCTGCACGGCGGTGTTGCCGGCATCGAGCTGCAGCGCGCGGCTGTAGGCCTGGCTGGCCAGCTTGGCGTAGACGTCGCCCAGGTTCTCGTGGGCGGTGGCGTAGCTCGGATTGGTCCGGATCGCCATTTCGAGGGCGGCGCGGGCCTTGTCGAACTGCGCCTGCCCGGCGTACAGCACCGCCAGGTTGTTGTAAGGCTCGGGCAGCTCCGGGTAGTCCTCGGTCAGCTTCTGGAAAGTGGCGATCGCTTCGTTGGGTCGGCCGGCTTCGGTCTGCACCACGCCCTTGAGGAAACGCATCTGCGGATCCTTGGGCTTGCCCGCCAGGTACTGGTCGGCCTTGTTCAGGGCTTCGGCATGCTTGCCGGAGCGCAGCAGCTGGTTGACGTCGCCGTATTCGTCGGCGCGCACCGCGCCGGCAGCGAACAGCGCCGCGGTCAGGACCGCCAGGCCCAGGGTTTTCGGGAAATTCGAGCGCGCAAGCTTCATGAGGCCTCTTGGATCCAACGCGTGTGACACGCCCCGAAAGGGGGCTATATACTGCGGGCCGATTGTAGCCGTGGGGCTGGTCCACGGCTCAACATCTCACCCCAGAACAACACCTGCCAGCGGCGGGGCGGCGCCCGCGGCGCCCCGAGAATCCAATGAGCCTGCGCATCTACAACACGCTCACGCGTGCTCTGGAGGACTTTTCCCCCCTCGAAGCGGGCCACGTCCGGATGTACGTGTGCGGCATGACCGTGTACGACCTTTGCCACATCGGCCACGCGCGCGCAAGCGTTTCCTTCGACGTCGTGCAGCGCTGGCTGAAGGTGCGGGGTTACCGCGTGACCTTCGTGCGAAACATCACGGACATCGAAGACAAGATCATTCGCCGCTCGGTGGAAAACGGCGAGACTGTCCGCTCCTTGACCGACCGCATGATCGCCGAGATGTACCGGGACTTCGACGCTCTCGGCATCGAACGGCCCACCCACGATCCCCGTGCCACCGACTACGTGCCGCAGATGCTGGACATCGTGCGCACGCTCGAAGGCAAGGGCCTGGCCTATCGGGCGCCGGGCGGCGACGTCAACTACGCGGTGCGCCGCTTCCCCGGCTACGGCAAGCTGTCCGGCAAATCACTGGACGAACTGCATGCCGGCGAACGCGTGGCGGTGCTGGAAGGCAAGGACGACCCGCTCGATTTCGTGCTGTGGAAGGCGGCCAAGCCGGACGAGCCCGCCGACGCCACCTGGGACAGCGATTACGGTCGCGGCCGCCCGGGCTGGCACATCGAGTGCTCCGCCATGTCGTGTGCCCTCCTGGGCGAGACCTTCGACATCCACGGTGGCGGCGCCGACCTGCAGTTCCCGCACCACGAAAACGAGATCGCGCAAAGCGAAGGCGCCAATGGCGTGCCGCTGGCGCGCTACTGGATGCACAACGGCTTCGTCAACATCGACAACGAGAAGATGTCGAAGTCGCTGGGCAACTTCTTCACCATCCGCGACGTGCTGCAGAAGTTCGATGCCGAGACGCTGCGCTTCTTCATCGTGCGGGCGCACTACCGCAGCCCGCTGAATTACAGCGACGTGCACCTCGACGACGCCCGCGGGGCCTTGAAGCGCCTGTACACGGCACTGGACCTGGTGGCGCCCGACGATGTCGCGGTCGACTGGAACGATCCCGCCGCGGCGCGCTTCGGGGCGGCGATGGACAACGACTTCGCCACCTCCGAAGCGGTGGCGGTGCTGTTCGAGCTGGCAGCGGAAGTGAACCGCACGGGCTCGGGCGAGCGCGCCGGCCTGCTCAAGGCCCTCGGCGGCACGCTCGGCCTGCTGCAGGGGGACCCGAAGACCTTCCTGCGCGCCGGCGCCGCACTGGACGAAGCCACCATCGAGCAGCAGATCGCCGCCCGCGCCGCCGCCAAGAAGGCCAGGGACTTCGCCGAGGCCGATCGCATCCGCAAGGAACTGCTGGCGCAGGGCATCGTGCTCAAGGACTCGGCTGGCGGCACCACCTGGGAAATGAAGTGAGCGACGAGGTCATCCTCGTCACCCCGGAGTACTGGGAAGAAGCGCAGAAGTACCTGACGCGCAAGGACCGCGTGATGAAGCGGCTGATCCCGCAGTTCGGCACCGCCTGCCTGCAGTCGCGCGGCGACGCCTTCACCACGCTGGCGCGCAGCATCGTCGGCCAGCAGATCTCGGTGAAGGCGGCGCAGAGCGTGTGGGATCGCTTCGTCGCGCTGCCCAAGCGCATGACGCCGGCCCACGTGCTGAAGCTGAAGGTCGACGACATGCGGCTGGCCGGCCTGTCGGCGCGCAAGATCGAATACCTGGTGGACCTGGCGCTGCACTTCGACTCCGGCGCGGTCCACGCGCAGTCCTGGGTCGGCATGGCCGACGAGGACATCATCGCGGAACTGGTGGGGATCCGCGGCATCGGCCGGTGGACCGCCGAGATGTTCCTGATCTTCCACCTGATGCGGCCCAACGTGCTGCCGCTCGACGACGCCGGGCTGATCGCCGGCATCAGCAAGAACTATTTCTCCGGCGACCCGGTGAGCCGCAGCGACGCCCGCGAGGTGGCCGCTGCCTGGAACCCGTACTGCAGTGTCGCGACTTGGTATATTTGGAGATCGCTCGACCCGCTGCCGGTGGCCTATTGACGGCCGCGCCGCGCAGCGCAGGGCACTGAGAGGACAAACGCTTGGCAAAACGAACCTTCCTGGACTTCGAGCAGCCGATCGCGGAGCTGGAGACCAAGATCGAGGAACTGCGCTACGTGCAGACCGAATCTGCCGTGGACATTTCCGAGGAGATCGAGCAGCTGGGGAAAAAGAGCCAGCAGCTCACCAAGGACATCTACAGCCAGCTGTCGCCGTGGCAGATCACCAAGATCGCGCGCCACGCGGAGCGGCCCTATACGATGGACTACATCAAGGAAATCTTCACGGGTTTCGTTGAAATGCACGGCGACCGCCATTTCGCGGACGACCTGTCCATCGTGGGCGGCCTGGCCCGCTTCAACGGCAACGCCTGCATGGTGCTGGGCCACCAGAAGGGCCGCGACACCAAGGAACGCGGGCTGCGCAACTTCGGCATGAGCCGGCCCGAGGGCTACCGCAAGGCGCTGCGCCTGATGAAGACGGCGGAAAAGTTCAAGCTGCCGGTGTTCACCTTCGTCGACACGCCCGGCGCCTACCCGGGCATCGATGCGGAAGAACGCGGCCAGTCCGAGGCGATCGGCCGCAACATCTTCGAGATGGCGCAGCTGGAAGTCCCGATCATCACCACCATCATCGGCGAGGGCGGCTCCGGCGGCGCGCTGGCGATCTCGGTGGCCGACCAGGTGCTGATGCTGCAGTACTCCATCTACTCGGTGATCAGCCCCGAAGGTTGCGCGTCGATCCTGTGGAAGACGTCCGAGAAGGCGCAGGACGCCGCCGACGCCATGGGCATCACGGCGCACCGCCTCAAGGCCCTGGGCCTGATCGACAAGATCGTCAACGAGCCGGTCGGCGGCGCCCATCGCGACCACAAGCAGATGGCCGCCTTCCTCAAGCGCGCCCTGAACGATGCCTGGCGCCAGCTGGGCGACCTGAAGGTGCGCGAGCTTCTCGACCGGCGCTACGAGCGGCTGCAAAGCTATGGCCGCTACTCCGACACCAAGGCCGAAGCTGGCTGATCCCGGCGCCGGCAGCAACCCGGCGGTCGCCGCGCTCGCCGGCCTGCAGCTGCCGCTGCCCCTGGCCGTCGCCTACAGCGGCGGCGCCGACTCCACCACCTTGCTGATCGCCGCCGCCGCCCGCTGGCCGGGACAGGTGCGGGCGATCCACGTCCACCACGGGCTGCAGGATGCGGCCGACCGCTTCGAGGCGCATTGCCGCGGCACCTGCGCCGCCATCGGCGTGCCGCTGCAGGTGCGTCATGTGAATGCGCGCAACGCGCCGGGTGAAAGCCCGGAGGATGCGGCGCGCAATGCCCGTTATGGGGCCCTGGCGCGCAGTGCCCGCGACGAGGGGGTGCAAGCTGTCATGCTGGGCCAGCACGCCGACGACCAGGTCGAGACCTTGCTGCTCGCCTTGAGTCGCGGCGCCGGGCTGCCGGGGCTGGCGGCGATGCCGCCGGTGTTCCAGCGCGAAGGCATGCTGTTCGTGCGGCCGCTGCTGGCGATCGGCGCGCGCGCGATCCGTGAGTGGATCGCCGACAAGGGCGTGCCGGTGGTCGAAGACCCGAGCAACGCCGATACGGGCTTCACCCGCAATCGCATCCGGCACCTGTTGCTGCCGGCGCTGGAGCAAGCCTTTCCGCACTACCGCGAGACCTTCGGCCGGTCATCGCGCCACGCGGCTCAGGCGCAGGAACTGCTGGAATCCGTGGCCGCCGAGGACCTCGCGCGCATGGGCGGCATCCCCGCGGTCACCGCCTTGCAGATGCTGTCGCGGGCGCGGCAGGCCAACGTCCTGCGGCATTGGCTCAAGACCGCCCACGCGGCCAGCGCCAGCGCCGCCCAGCTCGACGAGTTGCTCGACCAGGTGGCGGACTGCACGACCCGGGGGCACAAGATCCGCATCAAGGTCGGCAACGGATTGGTCGAGCGGCAGGGCGAGCGTTTGCAGTACCTCGACGTCGGGGTGGGTGGTGCCCCGTAGGGTGCGCAAGCTCTTCTTGCGCGCCCTACGCTCGCACTGCAGCGCTAGGTATAATCCCGGGTTCTCCGCGCCATGGTCCGCCTCCGAGCGGACCTTTTCCTTGCGGGGCGCCGCCAACCTCCAATCATTCCGATGGCATTGATCGTTCACAAATACGGCGGCACGTCGATGGGCTCCACCGAGCGCATCCGCAACGTCGCCAAGCGCGTGGCCAAGTGGGCGCGGGCCGGCCACCAGATGGTGGTGGTGCCCAGCGCCATGAGCGGCGAGACCAACCGCCTGCTGGCGCTGGCCAAGGAGCTCCAGCCCGCGCGCGCCGACGAAGCGGTCCAGCGCGAGCTCGACATGCTGGCTTCCACCGGTGAGCAGGTTTCCGTCGGGCTGCTGGCGCTGGCGCTGCAGGCCGAGGGCATCCCCACGATCAGCTATGCGGGGTGGCAGGTGCCGATCCGCACCAACAGCGCGTACACCAAGGCGCGCATCGAATCGATCGACGGCGTGCGGGTGCGCAAGGACCTCGATGCCGGCAAGGTCGTGATCATCGCCGGTTTCCAGGGCGTGGACGACGAGGGCCACATCACGACGCTGGGCCGCGGCGGCAGCGACACGTCCGCCGTGGCAGTGGCCGCGGCGTTGAAGGCGGCCGAGTGCCTGATCTACACCGACGTCGATGGCGTCTACACGACCGATCCGCGCGTGGTGCCGCAAGCGCGGCGCCTGTCGACCGTGAGCTTCGAGGAGATGCTGGAGATGGCCTCCATGGGCTCCAAGGTGCTGCAGATCCGCTCGGTCGAATTCGCGGGCAAGTACCAGGTCCCGCTGCGCGTGCTTTCGAGCTTCACCCCCTGGGACATCGACCTGGCCGAAGAAGCTGCTTCCGGCACGCTGATCACTTTTGAGGAAGACGAGAAAATGGAACAAGCGATCGTATCCGGCATCGCGTTCAACCGTGACGAAGCCAAGGTGTCCATCCTGGGCGTGCCGGACCGGCCTGGCATCGCGGCGCAGATCCTGGGCGCCGTTGCCGATGCCAACATCGAAGTCGACGTGATCATCCAGAACGTCTCGCACGACGGCAAGACCGACTTCAGCTTCACCGTGCACCGCAACGACTATGCCCGCACGGTCGACGTGCTGCAGTCCCAGGTGGTTCCCACGCTGGGCAGTGCCCGCGTGGAAGGCGACACCCGCATCTGCAAGGTCTCGATCGTCGGGATCGGCATGCGCAGCCACGTCGGCATCGCCAGCAAGATGTTCCGCTCGCTGTCGGAAGAGGGCATCAACATCCAGATGATCTCCACCAGCGAGATCAAGACCTCGGTGGTGATCGACGAGAAATACATCGACCTGGCCGTGCGCGCCTTGCACCGCGCTTTCGACCTCGACCAGCCGGTGGCATGAAGCGCCCGCCGGGC
>JAQGMY010000165.1 GCA_028292105.1 Ramlibacter sp. | reverse complement strand
GAAGACGGTGCTGATGAACCGGTCGCTGAAGTTGTGGCGGTCTGCGGTGGGGGAGTAGGGGCCGGGGAGCAGGGACATGGTGCGCACGCAAGCGTGCACACCCTACGCGGCCGGTTCCGTAGGGTGTGCAAGCTTGCTTGCGCACCGTGCCCCACACCCGCTCCAGGTCATTGCGGCCTCGAGCCGCAATCCATGCAGTCGCGCCACCCTCCCTGGGTCAACCCCGCCACGCCACGGCCAGGAAACCCTTCACCGCCTCGATCACTGCCTCCGGCTGGTCCTTGTGCGGCGAATGCCCGCACGCCGGCAGCTCCAGCAGCTGCGTTTGCGGCACGCGCCGGGCAATGCCGCGCACCTGCTCCAGCGTCCCGTACTCGTCGTCCAGCCCCTGGATCGCCAGCAGCGGACAGCGGATCGCCGCGATCTCCTCCTCGATCGACCAGGCGCGGAATTCCGCTGACAGCCAGACATCGTTCCAGCCATGGAAGGCGGAGTCCGGATCCGCGTGATAGCGCGCCAGCCGCTGGCGCAAGTCCGTGGCCTGGTACGCCTCGCGCGCGAGCTCGATGCTCCGGACCGAGACGTCCTCCACCATGATGTGCGGTGCGAGCACGATCGCCCCGGCCGCCGCATCCGGGAACGCGGCGGCGTAGAGCAGCGCGATCGAGCCGCCGTCGCTGTGGCCGAACAGCCAGGGCTTCTGCGAAACGCCCAGCTGCGCGAGCAGGTGCGGCAGCACCTCGCGCGCCTGGATGTGCATGAAATCGGGGCCCCACCTTTCCTCGGCAGGGCGCGGTGTCGATCGCCCATAGCCCGGGCGCGAATACACCAGCCCGCGCGCGCCTACGGCCTCGCACAGCCGCGCGGGGAAGTCGCGCCACATCGCCACCGAGCCCAGGCCCTCGTGCAGGAACACCAGCAGCGGCACGCCAGGCCCGGGCAGGCCGACCCATTCGTACTCGATCTGCAGCGTGCGTCCCTCGAACATCATCGAAGCTGTGGTCATGGGAGCCAATATAGTGCAGGTCAGAGGAGCCCAAGCCATGACCGATCCCGTTGCCGCCCGCCCCGAGGGGGCCGAAGAGATGCCGCAAGCCACCCGGCTGGACGACGTGCGCATCCGCGAGGTGCGGCCGCTGATCTCGGCCGCATTGCTGCAGTACGAGTTGCCGGCGGACGCTGCCGTGCAGGCCTTCGTCGAACGCAGCCGCTCGGAAGTGGCGGCGATCGTGCACGGGCAGGACCGGCGGCTGCTGGCGGTGGTCGGCCCTTGCAGCATCCACGACAGCGCGCAGGCGCTGGACTACGCCCGCCGGCTGCGCGCCCTGGCCGACGAGTTAAGCGACGACCTGCTGCTGGTGATGCGCGTGTACTTCGAGAAGCCGCGCACCACCGTGGGCTGGAAGGGCTTCATCAACGATCCGCGGCTGGATGGCAGCTTCCGCATCAACGAGGGGCTGCGGCTCGCGCGCGGGCTGCTGCTGGAAGTCGCCCGCATGGGGCTGCCGGCGGGCACCGAGTTCCTCGACCTGCTCAGCCCGCAGTACATCGCCGACCTGGTCAGCTGGGGCGCCATAGGCGCGCGCACCACCGAGAGCCCCAGTCACCGGCAGCTGGCGTCGGGCCTGAGCTGTCCGGTGGGGTTCAAGAACGGCACCGACGGCGGCGTGCAGATGGCCGCCGATGCGCTGGTGGCGTCGGCCTCGCCGCATGCCTTCATGGGCATGACGAAGATGGGGCAGGTGGCGATCTTCGAGACGGCGGGCAATGGCGACTGCCACATCATCCTGCGCGGCGGCACGCGCGGCCCGAACCATGGCGCCGCGGACATCGCAGCTGCCGCGGCCATGCTGCGCAAGACCGGGGTGACCGAGCGCGTCATGGTCGACTGCTCGCATGCGAATTCGGGCAAGGACTACCGCAGGCAGCCGGAGGTGGCGCGCGACATCGCCAGGCAGGTGGCGGGCGGGGAAGACCGCATCATGGGGCTGATGATCGAAAGCCATTTGCAGCCCGGAAAGCAGGACCTGAAGCCCGGCGTGCCGCTGGCGCCGGGAGTGTCCATCACCGACGGGTGCATCGGCTGGGACGAGACGGCGCAGTTGTTGCGCGAGCTGGCGCAGGCGGCGCGGACGCGGCGGACCCGGTAGCGGGGAGTGCGCGCGCGCAGCGCCGAACTCCACCGCCTCAAGCGGCCAGCCACCCCACGGCTTTGCTGAACACCGTGAACACCCGCAGCTCCATGCCCCTGGCCCGGGCCGCCGACTCGCTCACGCGCGTGATCTTCTCCTCGGGCACCAGCGACGCGACCCGCTCCAGGTGCGACAGGTAACGGTACGCCAGCAAGCCGATCGCCTGCTGCTCGTCGTGCCCGAAGGTGCCGACCACGTCGATGAGGTTGATCAGGAGCCGGCGGTCGCGGTGCTGGCGGGTTTGCTCCGCCAGTTCCCGCAACAGGGGCTCCGCGTCCTCGACGAAGGCGAGGGCCGTGACTTCCGCCACCGAGTAGGTGGGGCCGTGGATGTAATGCAGCGTTGCAGGCACGGCGGGAGTATGCCGTCTTCGCTGGCTGGCGCAAGGCCCACCTGGGTTTGTCCGTAGCAGTTGCGCCCTCTGCCCCCGCCGGTCACTTCCGCCCTGCACCGGTCTCGGCGCGCGCCATCTTCCAGAACGCCAGCGCCGCCGGCGAGAGCCGCTTTTCATCGAGGCAGGCGATCGCCACCCGGCGCGAGGTGCGCGGCGTGAGCGGACGGAAGACCACGCCGGGTTGATGTTCCGGCACGGCCAGCGCGGCCAGCACCGAGACGCCGTTGCCGCGGGCGACGAACTCGAGGATCGAGATGACCTGCGACAGTTCGTGCGCCACCTTGGGCCGCACGTCGGCGCGCTCGAACATGCGCATCACCATGTCCTGCGACCCGGCCTGCGTCAATATCAAGGGATAGCGGGCCAGCTCCCGCACCGGCACCGTCTTCTCGCGCGCGAGCGGATGGTTTTCGGGCAGCACCGCGACGAGTTCGTCGGTGGCGAGCGCCTGGGTGTCGAAGGTGGGTTGGGGCAAGGTCACCACGCCGATGTCCACCCGCCGCCCGATCAGGTCCTGCTCGATCTCAGGGTCGGACCGTTCGGTGACGTGCACGTCGACGCCCGGATAGCGCGCCCGGAACCTGTCGAGCAACGGCGGCAACAGCCGCAGCGAGGTGCTGGTGCCTATCGATCCGATGCGCAAGCGGCCGGTTTGCAGCCCGCTGGCCGCGGCCGCCAGGGCGCGCACCTGTCGCAGCGATGCGAACACGTCGCGCGCCGGCGGCAGTGCAAGTTCCCCTGCATGCGTCAGCAGCACCCCGGTGCCCAGGCGATCCACGAGCTCGCAAGCCAGTGATTTCTCCAGCGCCCGCAGTGCATGGCTGGTCGCCGACGCGCTCATGCCGATCCGGGCTCCCGCGGCCGCGATGCTGGACGCGCCAGGCAGCGCGAGCAGCAGTTCGAGTTGCCGCAGCGTGGGCAGGCCGGGTTCGGTGCGCATTGAAGTCAGATTCAATTGGATGGGAGTTCGCTTGATTCTAGACTTGCCTCATGAACACCCAGCTCCGCTCGATCTCGCTCCAGTCCGGCGAGGCCATGGCCGTTGACCGGCAAGCTTGCGCAACGCGCTATCTGGTCGAGGGCGAGGTGCTGGTGCAGGCGTGCGCCGAGTGGCTTGGCGACACGGTCGTCGTGCCGCCGGCCCGGCGCATCGCGGCTCCGGCCGTGTTGCCGGGCGGCAGCCAGGCCATCGTGGCGATCGGCGCGGTGAAGATCGCGGTCGCCTGTCCGGTGCGGCCGCTGGAGCAGCTGATGACCGCGTGGGGCGCCGCGCTGTCCAGGCGCTTGCGCTTGCTGCGCCTGGCGCGGCCCTGATCGTCCATGGCCTGCGCCGGTCGTGCTGAAGCCCGGCACGCTTCACCGCGCCCCGCGTGCCTTCGAGCCCCGACGCCCGGGCAGGAGCGACAGCGGCACATCGCTCGCGTCTTGATCCAGAATGGCAGCATCTTGAGCAGGACCCTGATTCCCCAAAATGAAATGTAGGCCGGGTGACATCGCGCAGGTGCTGCGCTCCTCCCACAACCAGAGCATCGGACTGTATTGCCAGGTGCGCCATCGGGCGGACGCCGGCGAATTCGGGCCGGAGTGGATCGTCGAGTTTCCGCACGAGGTGCCCGCCATCAGCCGCCGGGGCACCGAGCTTCGATGCACCTTGTGCGCGATGCCGGACGCCTGGTTGCTGCCGTTGCGGCCCAGCGACGACGTCGACGAGATCCTGCGCATCGTGGGCTTGCCGAAGGACGCCTTCACGCCGCTGAGGGTGTGAAGAGGACGCCGGTCGCCTGGGCTGCAGGCGGGTTCGTCGCCCTACTGCAGCACTGCCCGGCCGGCATCGGCCTGCAGCTCGCCCGCGGTGTCCACCGCCATCCGCAGCCGGCGCTGCACCCACGGCGTCAGGTCCTGTTCGGTCAGGTCCGGCAGGGCCAGCATGGGCGAGGGCTCCTCGAGCGTCGGGTTCGCGTACGGTTGCGGTGCGCCTTCCTTCAGCGCGCCGGCGATGGCCCGCTTCGCCTGTTCCAGCAGCGGCAGCAGGCGGGCGAAGTCGAGCCGGTCGCGCCGCTGCAGCAGCATGGTCTTGACGGCGGTGAGCTGCGCCAGCAACTGGTAGCCGTGCCCCAGCAGCCGCTCCAGGTCCTGCAGCGGCGGCCGCACGGCACGCGGCTCGGACAGCGAGCGTTGCACCGCCTGCACCAGCGCCGACAGGCTATCGTAGGCCTCGCGCCGGGCCAGGCGCCACGCGAGCTCCGCATGGTGGTCGCCGGCCTGCGGCTGCGCCAGGGCGAGCGCCAGTTGCGCGTGCTCTTCCTGGGCCGCCAGCGTGCGCGCCACCAGGGCTCCGATCTGCGTGCGCTCCCAGGATGGCAGCACATAGCTGAAGACCCAGGCGATCGACACGCCGATCACCGTGTCCAGCACGCGCTCGGCGACCTCGAACACGGGCGAGACATCCGGTGCGAGCTGGTGCGCCTGCAGGAGGGCGAGCACGGTGGCCGAAACGGCGGTCACCAGGTAGCGTTGCAGCGCGAACGCATGGGCCACGCCCTGCGCGCCGGCCACCAGCAACAGCAGGACCGCTGGCGACAGCTGGGCGCTCAGCAGCGCGCCCGCCAGCAGGCACCCGAGCAAGGTACCGGCGACGCGGCTGTTGCGCCGCTCCAGCGTCTGGGCCAGGCTGCCTCGCAGCACCACGACGATGGTCAGCAGGATCCAGTACTCGTGCGAACCCCAGGGCAAGGCCCAGCCCACGCCATAGCCGGCGGCGACAGCCAGCGCGGCGCGGATGGCGTGCCGCAGTGGCGGGGCGTCCCAGCGCCACAGCGCGATGAAGGGCCGCCACGTCCATTTCGTCGGGCTCACGAAGAGCTCCCAGGCGGTGCGCACGACGGTGACGTCGGGTGCGCTTTCGCCGCGCGCGAGCGCCACCAGCCGGGCCACCTCGGCGTGGACATAGCCGACGCGCCGTGCCATCGCACCGCCCAGCAGCGCGGGCGGCGGCGCGTGGATCTCGTCGCCAGTGGGGGCGGGCGCCAGCGCTGCCGCCGCAGCGAGGGCCGGCCGCCCATGCCGGAACGGTTGCATCTCGCGACCGAGCATGAGCGACTCGGCCAGCTGCTCGAGGTCGCCCGCCAGCGCCTGCAGCTCGACGCCGAGCTCGCGCAGCAGCTCCTGCTGCCCGGGCGCAGCGCGCAGCGCGTCGAGGTCGAGCGCACAGGCGACCAGGTGGTCGCGCATGTCCAGCAGTTGCATCAGCATGCCCGCCAGCCGCAGCCGGCGTTCGGTGGTCGGCGCTTCCAGCAGGATGTTGCGCGACACCTGCAGCTGGTCGGCCAGTGCCGCCTGCTGCTTCATGAGGCGGCCCACCAGCGCGGTGCGTCGTTGCGCTTCGGGCGGCATCGTGAAATGCAGGCCCTGGGTGCGCATCAGGGTGGCGACGGCGGACAGCGAATCTGCCAGCGCCAGCACGCGGTAGCGCGTGTTCAGCAGCGAGTTGGCCGCGGTGCCCCAGAGGATGTAGCAGCAGGCGCCCAGGGCGAAGGCCAGCGTTTCCCGCAGCGCCTGCTCGAAGCCGGCCGGCGCCGGCGCGGCCAGGGCGAACACCATGGAGAACGTGACGGAGACCGACACCGGCAGGCCGCGCCGGCCCCACGCCGCGCCCAGGAAGGCGAAGAAGGTCGCGCCCGTCAGCAGCAGCAGGAGCGCCAGCGGCCATTGCCGCAGCACGCTGGTGGCCAGGAACAGCGGGGTGCCGATCAAGACGGCGGGCAGGAAGTGCGTGAACTTGCCGCGCCGCGGCGCCGGCTGGTCCGGCGGCGTGACGACGATGGCGCCCACCGTGGCGGCGGCGGCTGCGGCCGGGCCGAGGAACAGGTGGACGAGCACCGTGACGAGCAGCAGCCCGAACGCCCCGACGGCGCCGTTGGCCACGTACGAACTCAGGGCGATGCGCCGGGCCCGGCGTAGCAGGTCGGGGAGGGGAGTGTCCGGATTCTTGCGCATCGATGCTGGTCTGTGGCTCCAGCGGATTGTTGCATTCGAGCGGCGCCGTGCCCGCGGCTGGAGGCGGGCGGATGTTCGGCGGGCCTGGCGCATGTCGCCGCGCGAGCGGCGGCGCATGGTGCGCAGACCCGCAGCTCGTGCCTAGCTTCGTGCCGTGCCGGGCGTCGGGGCCTCGGCTGGAATCAGCTGTTCGCGCCTGAGCTCGTCCCACACCGCAGCGGGTACGGTCGCTGCCATCAACCGGGCGTTGTGCCGCACCTTGTCGGCGTGCTTCGCGCCCGGGATGATCGCGGCGACGACCGGATGGGCCGCGCAGAACTGGAGCGCGGCAGACCGGATGTCGGCGCCGTGGCGCGCACAGATCGCCGCGATCCGGTCGCGCTTGTCCACCATCTCGCGCGGCGCCTCCTGGTACTCGAAGTTGCGCCCGCCTGCCAGCAGCCCGGAGTTGTAGGGACCGCCGACCACGACGTGCACGGCGCGCTGCGCGCACATCGGGAACAGGCGTGCGAGCGCAGGTTGGTTGAGCAGGCTGTAGCGCCCGGCGAGCAGGAACACGTCGGGGTCGGCTTGCTCCAGCGCCCGGATGCAGGGTTCGGTGCGGTTGACGCCCAGGCCCCAGGCCTTGATCACGCCCTGCTCGCGCAGTTCGGCCAGGGCCCGGAAGGCGCCGGTGCGCGCCACTTCGAACTGCTCCTCCCAGGCGTCGCCCAGGTGGTCGGCGGCAAGGTCGTGGACGAACGCGACGTCGATCTGGGCGAGCCCCAGCCGCTGGAAGCTGTCCTCGAGCGAGCGCATCGCGGCGTCGTACGAGTAGTCCACGCGGGTGCGGAAAGGCAGGCCTTGCACGAACGGCGGGTTGCCGGGGGCCTGCGGGTCGGCGCGCAGCACGCGGCCGACCTTCGTCGACAGCACGAACTGTTCGCGCGGGTAGCGCCGCAGCACGTTGCCGAAGCGGTGTTCCGACAGGCCGCTGCCGTAGTGCGGCGCCGTGTCGAAGTAGCGCACGCCGCTGTCCCACGCGGCGACCAGCGCGGCTTCTGCCGTGGCTTCGTCGACGACGTCGAACATGTTGCCCAGGGGCGCGCCGCCGAATCCGAGCGGGCCGGGAGGAGCGAAATGGCTCATGGGACCTGATCCTGCCGGTCGCCGCCGGCCAAAAAGGAGATCGTCGTCATCGCAGTGTTCCTTGCGGCAGGACGAACCGCGCCTGCCGATGCACACCTACTGTGCAACGCCTGTGCCCGGCCATTTGTAGGAGCGGCGCGCCTGCGAGCGCTACATGTTCGGCGCAAGACCGCCGACAATGCGGTGCACAACAGGAACAGCGAGCACGCATGGACTTTCTCGCAGTGGATGCCGCCTTGCAGGCGGCGATCGATGGCGAGCAACTCGCCGGTGTGTCGTACGCGGTCTTTCGCCGCCAGCAGGTGCTCGCGCGCAAGTGCCTCGGCCATGCCGACCGCGAAGCCCGCGTTCCCGTGCGCGAGGACCATCTTTTCCGCGCCTTCTCCAACACCAAGCTGGTCACGAGTTGCGCCGCGCTGCAACTGCTCGAGCAAGGTCTTTTCAGCCTCGACGACCCGGTCGGCCAGTACATTCCCGCCCTCGGCAACCTGCGCGTGCTGCGTCCGGGAGCGACCAGCGTGGAGGACACCGTGCCGGCACGCGAGCCCGTGCGCATCCGGCACCTGCTGACACACACGGCTGGCTTCACCTACGGCTTCACGCAGCCCGACGCCCCGATCTCGGCGGCCTACCGTGCAGCCCGCGTGCTGGACCCCACGCTGGACCTGGCGCAGATGATGGAAGCGCTGGCCCTCGTTCCGTTGCTGTTCGAGCCGGGCAGCGCCTGGAATTACTCGGTCGCCACCGACGTCGTCGGTCGGCTGGTCGAGGTCGTCACCGGGCAGAAGCTGGACGAGTACTTCCGGCGCCACATTTTCGCGCCGCTGGGCATGCACGACACGTTCTTCTCCGTGCCGCCAGACAAAGGGGAGCGCCTCGCCGCGTTGTACATCGGCAGCCTGAAGGAGCCGCTCCGCCCCGGACTGCGCCGCGCCGACAACCTGCCTTACGAAGGCGCGTACCGCAAGAGCATGCCTTTCCTCGGCGGCGGCGGCGGCCTTGTCACCTCGCTGGACGATTACAGCGCGCTGGTGCGCGCGCTGCTGCAGGGAGGGGCGCCGCTGCTGCAGCCGGAGACCCAAGCGCTGGTGACACGCAACCAGCTGCCCGACAACATGTGGATCCAGTTTCCCGGCCAGCCGCCGCAGGTAGGCCGCGGCCACAGCCTTGCCGCGGCCGTCGCGGTCGAGGACACGCCGGACGCGGGGTTGGTCGAAGGACAGGTGTACTGGGGCGGACTGGCGGGCACCAAGTGGTTCTTCTCGCCCCGCGAGGATCTCGCCGCGGTGCTGATGACACAACGCTACATGGGCAGCGACCTGCCGTACTGGCCCGCCTTCCTGCGCGCGCTGCGGCAGGACCTGGGACCGGCTTAGGGTGGAACGTGCAGGACGCGCACTGCGCCCGCGCTAGGGCTGGCCCAGCACGTGCAGCACAACCTCGCGGCGGTGGCCCTGCCTTCGATGCTCCCAGAGGTAGATGCCCTGCCAGGTGCCCAGTGACAACTTGCCGCCCTGGACGGGAACCGCCAGGCTGACGGCGGTGAGGGCGGTGCGCACGTGCGCGGGCATGTCGTCCGGCCCTTCGTCCTGGTGGCGAAAGAGCGCATCGCCGTCGGGCACCAGCCGGGCAAAGAAACGGTCCAGGTCCGCTCGCACGGTCGGGTCCGCGTTCTCCTGTACCAGCAGGCTGGCCGAGGTATGGCGGATGAAGAGATTGGCGAGGCCATCAGCGATCCCGCTGGCGGCGACCTGGTCCTGCACCCGCTGCGTGATGTCCACGAGGCCGCGCGCGGCGGTCGGGATGGTGATCGTGGCCAGATGTTGCCGCATGGGGGCATGGTAGACGCCCAGCGCCGCGCTTGCCGACCTCAGCCGAGCGACTTGCGCCGCATGGCAGCGGGCAGTGCGCCGTACGCTTGCCGGTAGTCTGAAGGCGTGAGCTGCGTCACCGCCTTGAACGCACGATACAGGCTGCCTTCGCTGCCGAAGCCCAGATCGTCGGCGATGGTCTTCACCGGCGCGCGCGAGGAACGCAGGGCCTCGGCCGCCTGGCCCAGCTTGGCCAGGCGCAGCCACTCACCGGCGGGGATACGCGTTTCGCCACCGACCAGCCGGCACAGCGTGCGGACCGACAGGTTCAGCTGCCGCGCCGCTGAGGCCAGCGACACGTCGTTGGCCGGCGTCACGCGCGCCCACGCCAGCAAGTTGCGCAGCGAAGGGTGGCTCACCCGGATCATTTCGACAGCCTGGAATGCCGCGTGGCGTTCGCGGGGCCGCGGCAGCATCAGCAGTTCCTGCACGTCGTCCAGCTCGTCGGCCGGATAGTGCCTCGCCAGCTGGTCCAGCATCAACGGCAGGTAGCCGTTCGGCCCGGCCGCGGTCAGCGTGGACCGGCTGCGCGCCAGGTCCGCCGAGGCCTTCCAGCGAACCCGCGGAAAGCGCGCCGCCAGCACCGGCTGGAGCCACCACGTTGCCGTGGCCTCCCTTCGGTCGAGCCGCCCCGCTGCCGCCGCGAGGGCGACACCCGCGCAGTAGCTCCACAGCTCGGGCACCGCCCCTGGCTTGCGCAGCGCTTCGACCAGCGGCTGCTGCACCTGGAGGGCGGCATCGAGCGCGTCCGTGGATGCGAGCCACAGGCCCGGGAGCAGCCAGGCGTCGCAACCCGCTGCGCCCAGTGAGGCTTCCGCGCGCAGGCTGGGGCCGCCCTGGGTGGGAACGTCACCACGGCCAGTGCCCACCCATGTGACTTGCATCCGCTCGCGCCCGGACCGCAGGTTGCACGCGCGGACCATGTCCGCGGCGGCGAACAGGCCCGCCGGCATGCAGCCCGGGAACAGCACGAGGCCCAGGCGGAAGGGCATCGGGAGCGGAGACGAGCCACTTGGCATGTTATGGGAGCGAATAGTCAGGTCCTGCCATTCTCGACGGGCGCGCCGCTTTCGACAATCAGCTTCTCGAACAGGAGAAAGCACCATGCGAACGAAACGAATCCAGGTCGGCAACTGCAACGTGCACGTGGTCGACGAGGGGACGGGGACACCCACGCTGTTCCTGCACGGCAATCCGGACTCGTCGGAGATCTGGCAGGACATCCTGCCGCTGCTGGTGCCCCTTGGCCGCTGCATCGCGCCGGACCTGCCGGGGTTCGGCCGGTCGGACGCGCCGGACGATTTCGATTGCTCGCTCGACGGCATGGCTGCCTTCGTCGAAGGACTCGTCACCGCGCTCGGCGTGCACGAGCCGCTGAACCTGGTCGTCCACGACATCGGCGGCCCTTACGGCCTGGCGTGGGCCGTCCGATACCCGCACAAGGTGCGCAGCATGACCATCATGAACACGGTCTTCTTTCCCGACTATCGCTGGCACCGGATGGGACGGCTCTGGCGCATGCCCGTGGTGGGCGAGCTGGTGCAGGCGCTGACGACCCGACGGGGCTTCGTGCGCGAGCTGCGGCGCGGCTCGCGGCGGCTGACCGATGCCCGCATCCACCGGACCTACGACCTCGTGACCGCCGCGACCAAGCGCATGGTGCTGCGGTGGTACCGGGCCACGGACCCGCGGAACTTCGCCGGCTGGGAGGAGAGGCTGCTCGAGCTCGCGGCGCGGGTGCCGACCCTGGTGCTGTGGGGCGAGCACGATCCCTACATCCCGGCGCGTTACGCCGAACGCTTCGGGACCACGAACGTGGAACTCTTCGCCGGGATCGGGCACTGGCTGCCGGCGGAAGCGCCGAAGGAGGTGGCGGATCGGCTGCTGCGCTTCCTTCACGGAGCGGCGGCGGCCGAGACCGGTGCACCAGGCCTCAGCGCACCTGCTCCCACCACCGCGTCGACTTGAACGGGCGGTCTGCGTCCACCACCTCTCCCACGCGCGGCGTCACCAGGTCGACGCCCACGCGGGCAGCCTCTGCGACCGTTCGCCGGATCGGTTCGTCCCAGGCGTGGTAGGCGAGGTTGAAGGTGGACCAGTGCACGGGGAACATGCGCCTGGCGCGGACATCGCGGTGAACCTGCACTGCCTGCTCGGGAGTCATGTGGATGTCGGTCCAGGCGGCGCCCGGCCCATAGGCGCCGACCTTGATGAAGGCCATGTCGAACGGGCCGAGGCGCGCGCCAATGTCCTGGAACAGCTTGCCGTAGCCGGTGTCGCCGCTGTAGAAGAAGCGATGCCGTGGACCGATGACCGACCAGCTCGACCACAGCGTGGTGCTGCGGTTGCGCAAGCCGCGGCCGGAGTAATGCCGCGTGGGTGTGCACACGATCCGCAGGTGCCCCAGCGACCGCTCCTGCCACCATTCCAGTTCCTCGATCTGCGCGGGCGGAACGCCCCACCGTTGCAGATGGGCGCCGATGCCCAGCGGCACGAAAAACC
>JAQGMY010000143.1 GCA_028292105.1 Ramlibacter sp. | reverse complement strand
GGCTGGCGCCCCGTCGCGGGGCGCCGCTCAGGGCGTGCTGTCCTGGCCCGGGACGACGCGGCGGGCGCCGTCGAAACGGCTGGACCAGTACGAGATGCCCATGTCCTCGACGCGCACCTGGGCGCCGGGCTTGGGCGAGTGGATGAACTTGTTGTCGCCGACGTAGATGCCCACGTGGCTGAAGGCCTTGCGCATGGTGTTGAAGAACACCAGGTCACCCGGCTGCAGGTCGCGCTTGTCGATCTGCTGGGTGGCGGCCGCCTGTTCGTTGGCGCGGCGCGGCAGCACCAGGCCCACGGTCTGCTGGTACATCGCGCGGACGAAGCCGCTGCAGTCGAAACCGGTTTCCATCGAACTGCCGCCGCGGCGATAAGGCACGCCCAGAAAGCCCATCGCGTTGACGACCAGTTCGGAGGCCTTGTGCTTCACGGCGCTGGCGCCGCTGGCGACACGCTCGCCCATGGTCGAGCGGACTTCCTCCAGCCGGTCCAGCAGGCGCTTTTCGGCCATGAAGCGACCTACGTCGTCTTCCGCACTGGTGGGGGGAGCAGCGCGCGCGCCGGCGGTGGCCAGCACGAGCACAAGGCAGAGCCATGGCTTCATGGAGCCGGAGAATAGCCTCGGGACGCGTCCGCGGTCAAGTGAAGTGTCCATTCCAAGTTCTTGATTCGTATCGAAAAAGTGCCGAGCGGCCGTTCGTCCCCGGAGGGCGACCGTTCGGGGAACAATGGTCCCCACCATGAAAGACACTTTCCGAACGTCGACGCCGCGGCGGCTCTGGGGCCGGCTGACAGCGTCTTGCACGGCCTGCATTCTCGCAGCAGCGGCTTTTTCTCCCGCCCTGGCCCAGGCGATCCAGGCGCAGACCGTCGCCAGTGGCCTGGACCATCCGTGGGCCGTCGCCTTCCTGCCGGAGGGCAGTTTCCTGGTGACGGAACGTCCGGGCCGCATGCGCGTGGTCAGCCCGCAGGGGCAGGTCGGGCCGGCCGTGACCGGCGTGCCCGAAGTGGCAACCGGCGGGCAGGGGGGCCTGCTGGACGTGGTGCTCGATTCGCAGTTCGCCGCCAACCGCACCATCTTTTTCTGCTTCTCGGAACCCGGGCGGGGCGGCAACAGCACCGCACTGGCGCGGGCGCGGCTGGCGGCCGACGCGCGCTCGCTGCAGGACGTGCGCGTGATCTTCAGTGCCAGGCCCAAGGTCGCGAGCGCCATGCATTTCGGCTGCCGGATCGTCGAAGCGCGCGACGGCAACCTGTTCCTGACGCTCGGCGAGCGCTTTTCGCGCAAGGAAGACGCGCAGCGCCTGGACACCCACCACGGCAAGATCGTGCGGATCCAGAAGGACGGCGAAGTGCCCAGGGACAACCCCTTCGTCGGCCGCGCGGGCGCGCTGCCGGAGATCTGGAGCTACGGCCACCGCAATTCGCAAGGCGCGACACTGGCGCCCGACGGTGCGCTGTGGATGCACGAGCACGGCCCGCAAGGCGGCGACGAGATCAACCTGCCGCGCCCGGGCCGCAACTACGGCTGGCCGGTGATCACCTACGGGGAGAACTACGGCGGCGGCGCTATCGGCGAGGGCATCACGCAAAAGGCCGGCATGGAGCAGCCCCTGCATTACTGGGTGCCCTCGATCGCGCCCTCCGGCATGGCCTTCCTCACCAGCGACCGGTATGGCGCGGAATGGAAGGGTGACCTGTTCGTCGGCTCGCTCAAGTTCGGCTACCTGGACCGGATAGAGGTCGCCAACGGCAAGGTGGTGCGGGAGCAGAAACTGCTGGAGGGGGTGGGCCGGGTGCGGGACGTGCGCCAGGGGCCGGACGGGCTGCTTTACCTGCTCACGGACGAAGGCAACGGCAAGCTGGTGCGGGTGGTGCCCTGAAGGTGGTTCGTGTTCGTGGTTCGTAGGGTGTGCAAGCTTGCTTGCGCACCTTGGGGCGCCGATGGTGCGCAAGCAAGCTTGCACACCCTACGGGGACCTCAGGCCTTCACCAAGCCCTTGCGCACCGCATACCGCGTCAGGCTCGCGATGTCGTTCAGGCGCAGGCGCTCCATGATCCGGGCGCGGTGCACATCCACGGTCTTGGGGCTCAGCCCGAGCTCGAAGGCGATCTCCTTGGCGGACTTGCCCTGGGCGATCAGCGTCAGGATCTCGACCTGCCGCTGCGTCAGCTCGTCGTCGACCGTCGGCTCGGAGGGCTGCAGCAGGCGTTGCGCCACCGCGGCGCTGAAGTAGCTGCCGGTGGCCATGACGCTGCGCAGCGCCTGTTCCAGCTCGAACGGCGGCGCGTCCTTCATCAGGTAGCCGCAGGCGCCGTTCGACACCGCCCGCTTGACGAAATCGACCGTGTCGTACATCGACAGCACGATCACCCGCACGTCGGGGTGCCGGGCGTGGATCTCCGCGATGGCGGTGATGCCGTCCATGCCGGGCATGGAGATGTCGGTCATCACGACGTCCGGCTTGACCGAATCGAGCAGCGCCAGCAGTTCGTTGCCGTTGCGCGCCTCGGCGATCACGCGCACGCCCTCGACCGTCGCCAGCAAGGCCTTGATGCCCGAACGCACCAGGTCGTGGTCGTCCGCCAGGACGACCTGGATCGGCATCGGTGTGGTGGTGTTCTGGATCATGAAGTGGCCTCTAGGTTCTTTCACAGCACGGCCCGGATGGCCACGCCCCGCCCCTCGCGGGTCCGTATGTGCAGCTTGCCGCCGGCGAGCTCCGTCCTTTCGATCATGCCGTACAGCCCAATGTTGCGTTCCGTCTGGTGCCCGTCCAGCACCGACGCCTTGTCGAAACCGCGCCCGTCATCGAGCACCAGCACGCTGATGCGCCCGCGCGGCATGAAGCGCAAACGCACCTGCACGCGCGACGCATGCGCATGGCGCACCGTGTTGGTCAGCGCCTCCTGCACCAGGCGCACCGCCACCGCCGCATTCTCTTCCAGGGTCCTGGGCTCCAGCCCGCGGGTGGTGACCTCGCACGCCAGCCCGGACGGCTCCGCGATGCGCTGCATGGCGGACTGGACCGCCGGCACCAGGCCCAGCAGGTCGAGCTGGGCCGGGCGCAGCGAGAACGACAGCGTCTTGAGTTGCTGCAGCGCGCCGTTGGCGAGTTCCGCCGCGGTTTCGCCGTGCTTGCGGGCGACGGCCGGCTCCGGTGCGCGTTCCGCGGCGTGCAGGTGGATCACGACGGCCGTGAGCGTCTGCCCCAGCTGGTCGTGCAGTTCGCGCGAGATCATCGACCGTTCCCGCTCCTGCGCCAGCACGAAGCGCGCCGACAGCTCCTTCAGGCGAGCGTACGCGGCCTGCAGTTCGGCGTCGAGCCTCTCCTTTTCCTGCATCCGCCGGCGCTCTTCGAGCACGCGGCCGATGATCTGGGGCAGGGTGCCCAGCTTGTCCTTGGTCAGGTAGTCCTTGGCGCCGCAGCGCAACACGTGCACCGCCGCTTCCTCGCCGATGGCACGCGTCAGCACGATCAAGGGCACGTTGCAGCGCTTCGTCACCAGGATCTGGAGGGCGGCATAAGGCGAGAACCGGGGCAGGTTGAAGTCGCACAGGATCACGTCCCAGTCGCCTTCCAGCGCCGCGACGAAGCTGGCGGCGTTGTCGACGCGGTGCAGTTCGTACAGCCGCTGCGGGTCGGCGCGCTCCAGCGCGATGCCCATGAGCTCGACGTCGTCGGGGTTGTCTTCGACGCACAGCAGCCGGATCGGGCGGAGGTCTTGTTCGGCGCGGCTGGACATGGGGTGCTGGGCGAGTTTACCGTCGCGTTCGGAGGGGACCAGCTAAGCCTGTTCCCTATGTCGGCCCGGCGCACTGGAATAATCCCACATCAAAGGAACTCCCCATGCTGCTGGACCCCGAAGAATCGCAACTCGTTCTGGTCGACTACCAGCAACGCCTGATGCCCTCCATCCACGACGCCGCCAGCGTCGTGGCCAATGCCGTGCGGCTGGCCCGCATCGCCCGGCTGCTGTCGGTGCCGCTGTGGGTGACGGAAGAGAACCCGGCGGGCCTGGGCGCCACGGTGGCGGAACTGCAGCCGCACATCGCCGGTCGCGTGCTGTCGAAGATGGCCTTCGACGGTTCGCAGATCCTGCTGCCGAGGCTGCGTCCGGTGGCCAAGGCTGCGCAGGGCGGCAACGCCCGCAGCCTGCCCAAGCACCTGCAAAAGGCCGCGCCGGCGCCGCAGCCCACGCGCGAAAGCGTCGTGATCGCCGGCTGCGAGGCGCATGTTTGCCTGATGCAGACGGCCCTGGGCCTGCTGGAGGAGGACGTGGAAGTGTGGGTGGTGACCGATGCCTGCAGCTCGCGCACCGAGCGCAATCGCGACGCCGCCTTCGACCGGCTGGCCGGCGCCGGGGCGGAGCTGGTGACCACCGAGATGGTGGCCTTCGAATGGCTGGCGGATGCGGAACATCCCCAGTTCAAGGAAGTGCTGGCCCTGATCAAATAGGGAGACCACAGGAGGCAAGGTGAACTACGCAGATTTCCACCGCTGGTCCCTCGCCGAGCCGGAGCGCTTCTGGGCCGGGCAGGCGAAGTTGATCGACTGGCAGACGCCACCCAGGGAAATCTGCGACGCCTCGCGTCCGCCTTTCGTGCGCTGGTTCGCCGGCGGCAAGACGAACCTGTGCCACAACGCGGTGGACCGGCACCTGCGCGAGCGAGCCGACCAGGCGGCGCTGATCTATGTGTCGACCGAAACCGGCGAGGAGAGGACCTGCACCTTTGGCGAACTGCACACCGAAGTGCAGAAGATGGCGGCGGTGCTGCAGTCCTTGGGCGTCGGCCAGGGCGACCGCGTGCTGATCTACATGCCGATGATCCCGGAGGCCGCATTCGCGATGCTGGCCTGTGCGCGCATCGGCGCCATCCACTCGGTGGTGTTCGGCGGTTTTGCTTCCGTGTCGCTGGCTTCCCGCATCGAAGATTTCACGCCCGGGGTGGTGATCAGCGCCGATGCGGGCTCGCGCGCCGGCAAGGTGCTGGCGTACAAGCCGCTGCTCGACGAAGCGGTCCGCATCTCCAGGCACAAGCCGCATTCGGTGCTGCTGGTGGACCGTGGGCTGGCACCGATGGAGCGGGTCGCGGGGCGCGACCACGACTGGGCCCCGCTGGCCGACCAGCACGCCCGCCGCGAAGTGCCATGCGTGTGGCTGGATGCCACCGACATCAGCTACACGATCTACACCAGTGGCACCACCGGCCGGCCGAAGGGCGTGCAGCGCGACGTGGGCGGCTACGCCGTGGCGCTGGCCGCCAGCATGAAGCACATCTTCCTGGGCGAGGCGGGCGAGACCTACTTCTCGACCAGCGACATCGGCTGGGTGGTCGGCCACAGCTACATCGTCTATGGCCCGCTGATCGCCGGCATGGCGACCATCATGTACGAAGGCCTGCCGATCCGGCCCGACGCCGGAATCTGGTGGAGCCTGGTGGAAAAGTACCGGGTGAGCGCCATGTTCAGCGCCCCCACCGCGCTGCGGGTGCTGAAGAAGCAGGACCCCGCGTTCCTGAAGAAATACGACCTGTCCAGCCTGCGCGCCCTGTTCCTGGCCGGCGAGCCGCTGGACGAGCCGACGGCACGCTGGATCTCGGACGGCCTGGGCGTGCCCATCATCGACAACTACTGGCAGACCGAGAGCGGCTGGCCGATCCTGACCATCGCCAACGGGGTGGAGAAGCAGCCCAGAAAGTTCGGCAGCCCGGGGGTGCCCATGTACG
>JAQGMY010000095.1 GCA_028292105.1 Ramlibacter sp. | reverse complement strand
ATGCCGTGCGTCTTCTCGGCACCGGCGCGGAACCGGTCCCGATGCTCGGCCATCTCCTCGGCCTTCTTCTTGCCCATCGCGCGCCGCAGCAGGTCGGCGCCGCCGAGCGAGTAGCCGCCCAGGATCTGCGCCGTCTGCATCACCTGCTCCTGGTAGACCATGATGCCGTAGGTCTCGCTGAGCATGCCTGCCACCGCCGGGTGCGGATACTCCACCGGCTCGCGGCCGTGCTTGCGCGCCACGAAGCTGGGGATCAGGTCCATCGGGCCCGGCCGGTACAGCGCGTTCAGGGCGATCAGGTCTTCCAGCCGCGTCGGCCGGGCGTCGCGCAACATGCCTTGCATGCCGCGCGATTCGAACTGGAACACCGCCTCGGTCTTGCCGTCGGTGAACAGCTTGTAGGTCTGCGCATCGTCCAGGGCGATGGTCTCGAAGGAGAAGTTCTCCTGCCCCGGATGGCGCTCGACGATGAACTGGCGTGCCAGCTCGAGGATGGTCAGCGTGGCGAGGCCCAGGAAGTCGAACTTCACCAGGCCGGCGGCTTCGACGTCGTCCTTGTCGTACTGGCTCACCGCCGAATCGCTGCCCGGCTGCTGGTACAGCGGCGTGAAGTCGGTCAGCTTGCCGGGCGCGATCAGCACGCCGCCCGCGTGCATGCCGACGTTGCGCGTCATGCCTTCGAGCTTCTGCGCCAGGTCCAGCAGCGTCTTGACCTCGTCCTCGCGCTGGTAACGCTCGGCGAGGATCGGCTCCTGCTTCAGCGCCTCGGCGATGGTGATGTGCACGCCGGGCTTGTTCGGGATCAGCTTGCTGATGCCGTCGCAAAAGCCGTAGCTCATGTCCAGGACGCGGCCGACGTCACGCACCGCGGCGCGCGCCGCCATGGTGCCGAAGGTGGCGATCTGGCTGACGGCATCGCGCCCGTACTTCTCCTTCACGTACTCGATCACCCGGTCGCGGTTGCCCTGGCAGAAGTCGATGTCGAAGTCGGGCATCGACACCCGCTCGGGGTTCAGGAAACGCTCGAACAGCAGGTTGTACTGCAGCGGGTCCAGGTCGGTGATCTTCAGCGCGTAGGCCACCAGGGAACCGGCGCCGGAGCCCCGGCCCGGCCCCACCGGGCAGCCGTTCTTCTTGGCCCAGTTGATGAAGTCGCCGACGATCAGGAAGTAGCCCGGGAACCCCATCTTCAGGATGGTCCCCAGTTCGAACTCCAGCCGCTCCTCGTACAGCGGCCGCTGCTTTTCGCGCTCCGCCGGGTTCGGGTAGATCAGGTCCAGCCGCTCCTTCAGGCCTTCGTGCGACGCGTAGCGGAAGTACTCGTCGATCGGCATGCCGTTGGGGGTCGGAAAATTCGGCAGCCGCGGCTTGCCCAGTTCCAGCACGAGGTTGCAGCGGCGGGCGATCTCCGCGGTGTTGGCGATCGCCGACGGCAGGTCTTCGAAGAGCTGCTCCATCTGCGCGACGGACTTGAAGTACTGCTCGCGCGTGAACTTGCGCACGCGGCGCTGGTTGCCCAGGATCTCGCCCTCGGAGATGCAGACGCGCGCCTCGTGCGCCTCGTAGTCGTCTTCCTTGGTGAACTGCACCGGATGCGTGGCCACCACGGGCAGGCTCAGGCGCGCTGCCAGTTGCACGGCGGCCGCGACATGCGCCTCGTCGTCGTTGCGGCCGGCACGCTGCAGCTCGATGTAGAAGCGGTGCGGGAAGATGCCGGCGAGTTGCAGCGCCACCTCGGAGGCGCGGCTCTCGTCGCCTTGCAGCAGCGCCTGGCCCACCGGGCCGGCCTGGGCGCCGGACAGCAGCAGCAGGCCCTCCCCCAGCTCCTGCAGCCATTCGAGCTTGCACACCGCACTGGCCTTGACCACGTTGCGGATCCAGCCGCGCGCCAGCAGCTCGCACAGGTTCAGGTAACCGCGGTGGTTCTGCACCAGCAGCACGACGCGGGAGATGGCGGCGGGATCGGGGCCGGCACCCTGCAGCATCACTTCGCAGCCGATCACCGGCTTGAGGCCGGCGCCGCGCGCCTCCTTGTAGAACTTGATGGCGCCGAACAGGTTGTTGAGGTCGGTCAGGCCCAGCGCCGGCTGGTGGTCCGCGGCGGCGGCCTTGACGATCTCGTCGATGCGGTTGGTGCCGTCGACGACGGAGAATTCGGAGTGCAGGCGCAGGTGGACGAACATGCAGCGATTGTAGGAACCCCGGGCAAGCCCCTGCGCTTGACAGCTGCCTGGAATGCGGTGCCGGGAACAATGTCCTGCGCGGCTGCGCCTGTCGCCCAGTTTGACTTCCCGCCTGCGCGGGAATGACGAATGACGGACGGGGACCGCTAGGAGAGCGGCTCGGGCGGCGTGAAACGGCTCGCCGGCAGCGGGATGAATTCATCGTCCCCCGCCACCCGGCCCATGCGCATGGCTTGCCAATCCGCGCTGGCCTGCAGGATCCTGTCCTTGCGGCTGGAGACGAAGTTCCACCACAGGTGGCGCGGCGCATCGAGCGGCGCGCCACCGACGACCACCAGGCGGGCACCGGCGGCAGCGAAGATCGTCACCGGCTGGTCGGGCGCCAGCACCGCCAGGACGCGGATGGACAGCGGCTGGCCATCGAGCGTGAGTTCCCCTTCGACCGCGTAGACCGCCTGTTCGGCGGCCAGCGGCGGCAGCTCGATGCGGCCGCCCGCCGGCAACCAGATGTCCAGGTAAAGCGCGGGCGAGAGCGACGGCACCGGGGATTTCGCGCCGAACGCCTCGCCCACCAGCACGCGCACCCGGGCGTCGCCGACGCTCACCTCGGGGATCGCATCGGCCGGCGTGTGCGAGAACGATGGCTCGGCCTCCTCGTGCGCCAGCGGCAGCGCCGTCCACAACTGCAGCCCGTGATTGAGGAAGCGCGCCTCGCGCAGGTGATCGGGACGCCGCTCGGAATGCACGATGCCGCGGCCGGCCGTCATCCAGTTGATGGCGCCGGGCTCGATCAACTGCTGGGTACCGAGACTGTCGCGATGCATCATCGCGCCGTCGAAAAGATACGTGACCGTGGCCAGGCCGATGTGGGGATGCGGCCGGACGTCATGGTTGACGCCCGGCAGCTCCTCGGCCGGACCGAAGTGGTCGAAAAAGATGAAGGGCCCGACGTTACGCTGGCGCGCGTCGGGCAGCAGCCGCCGGACCAGGAAGCCCGCACCCAGGTCCTTCTCGTTGCCCGTCAGCTGCCGTGCAATCGTCATGACCGCAGCTTACTTCTTCCAGCGCGCCGCCGCTTGCGCCACGCGCTGGCCGAACACCCGTGCCGTCTCCAGGTCGCCGGGGGACATGGCGTCCGCCCCGGCATCCGACGGCGACTGCGCGACCGCACCGCTGTACGACACCAGATAGTTCGTGTCGTCGCGCCTCGCGGCCTTGGTGTTGCTCGGCATCAAGCCCTGGCTCACCCAGACCATGCCGTGCTGCATGGCCAGGGTGAACAGGGACGTCAGCACGCCTTGCTTGTCGCCGTTCATGCCGGCGCTGTTGGTGAAGCCGGCGGCGATCTTGTCCTTCCACTCCTGCGCGAACCACGGCCTGGAGGAGGCGTCGGCGAACTTCTTGAACTGCCAGCTCACGTTGCCCATGTAGGTGGGCGAGCCGAAGATGATCGCGTCGGCGGCCTTGAGCTGCTCCCAGCCGCCTTCGGGCAGGTTGCCGTCGGCGTCGATGGCGACCAGGCGGGCGCCAGCGCCGTCAGCCACGGATTGCGCCATGCGCTGGGTGTGGCCGTAGCCGGAGTGATAGACGACGACGACGTCGGCGGTGACCATGGCTTCTTTTCTTTGTTCAGGTTCAGCTGGTGCGGCGTCGGCCGTCCAGGCTGATGGCGCCGGCGCCGAACGCTGCGAAGGCGAGCAGGCCGCCGGTGATGGCCATGTTCTTGAAGAAGTTGCTGCGTTGCGCCATCAGCTGCTCGGGCGGCACGCCCCAGTAGTTGTGGAAGATGAAGCTGATGACGAAGGTGAACACCGCCAGGCCGAGCGCCGCCCAGCGTGCCTTCCAGCCGACCAGCAGCAGGAGCGCGAGCCCGAGCTCGGCGCCGATGGCGATCGCCGCCGACAGTTCTGACAAGGGCGAGGTGATCCCCTTGGAGGCGACGTAGCCCACGGTCCCGGCAAAGCCGACGAGCTTGGCCCACCCCGCCGGCACGAACAATGCAGCGATGAGGATGCGCCCGATGAGGGCGGAGACGTTCTGGGCGGGGGACAGCGTGGGCATGGAAGCTCCTGGTTGAAAATTCATTTGGATGGATCAGTGTTCGGTGAGTTCGAAGACCAGCACTTCGGCATCCTGGCCGTCGGCCAGCTTCAGCTCGGCCTCGCCCTGCAGCTTGACGGCATCGCCCGCCCGCAGCCTGATGCCGTTGACCGCAAGCTCGCCGCGCACCAGGTGCACATACACCGGCCTGGCTGCATCGAGCTGGAGCGTGGCCTGCTCGGCGCCGTCGAACAAGCCGGCGTACAGGCGCGCGTCGGCGTGGATCAGCACGGAGCCTTCGGCGCCGTCCGCGGACGCGACCAGCCGCAACTTGCCGCGCTTGTCCGACTCCGGGAAGCTTTTCTGCTCGTAGCCAGGCTCGATGCCGGTGACATTGGGCTGGATCCAGATCTGCAGGAAGTGCGTGGTCTGGTCCTTGGCATGGTTGAACTCGCTGTGCTGCACGCCGCGGCCCGCGCTCATGCGCTGTACGTCACCGGGCGGGATGCCCTTGATGTTGCCCAGGGTGTCCTTGTGCGCCAGCTCGCCGGACAGGACGTAGCTGATGATCTCCATGTCACGGTGGCCATGCGTGCCGAAGCCGGTGCCCGGGGCGATGCGGTCCTCGTTGATCACGCGCAGGTTGCCAAAGCCCATGTGCTTCGGGTCGTGGTAGCCGGCGAAGGAGAAGCTGTGGAACGACTTGAGCCAGCCATGGTCTGCGTAGCCGCGATCCTGGGATTTGCGCAAGGTCAGCATCGTGAACTCCTTTGAATGACTACGAATGTAGCTGCGCGAAGCGGCCGCGGAGCGGCCCTGCATTTGATGGCATCATTCAAAAACTTTGATGACACAGCCCTGACATGCCCTCTCCGCGCGAAGTCCTGACGCCCGACGCCCTGGCCTTGGTCCAGGCCGTGGCGGATCATGGCAGCTTCGCCGGGGCCGCGCGCAGCCTGGGCCTGGTGCCCAGTGCCGTGACCTACCGGGTGCGGCAGGTGGAAGACGCCCTGGACGTGCTGCTGTTCGACCGCAGTTCGCGCCAGGCCCGCCTCACCGCCGCCGGCAACGAGTTGCTGTGCGCCGGCCAGCAACTGCTGCAGGACATCGACGCCATGGCCAATCGCGTCAAGCGGGTGGCCACCGGCTGGGAAGCGGAGTTGACGGTGGCAGTGGACACCGCCCTCTCGGTTTCCACCGTGATGGAGCTGGCAGAGTCCTTCTATGGACTCCAGCCGACCACGCGCCTGCGCATTCGGGAGGAAGTGCTGGCCGGCACGCTCGAAGCATTGATCACGGGCCGCGCGGACTTGGCCGTCGGCGTGGTGGTGGAGCCCGGCACGACGGCCGGCATCCAGAGCGAGCTACTGGGCGACCTCGGCTTCGTCTACTGCGTGGCGCCGCACCATCCGCTGGCCAGCCTGCCGACGCCGATCGC
>JAQGMY010000119.1 GCA_028292105.1 Ramlibacter sp. | reverse complement strand
CGAGCGGCCGCACTCGTTTTGTAAAGTCTTCCAGCAGCCCCGCAACAAATACTGGCCCGACCACGCCGACGAGCACCAGCAGCTCGGCAACGTGCTTGTGCCGCTGCACCGCTGCGACGATGGTGGCCGCGACCAGTCCGAGGAACAGCGCGAGCCCGCCGATGCGGGGAGTCACGCTCAGATGCAGCGCCTGGGGTTCGGAGCCGTTGATGGCCGGGGTGGAACGCCCCGTCGCGGTGTGCCGGACGATGAAGATGGAGACGAGGACCGAGGTGATGAAGGCGACAAGACAGAGAAGCATGGGAGTCGCATTTACGCCACGGGGGGCGTCGGTTGGCGCGAAAGGCCGGCAAAGGGCGCTGACTATAATCTCACATCTAAAAGTGTTAAAGGCGACATGAAAGCCGTCATTCTCGCGGGGGGGCTCGGAACGCGAATTTCCGAGGAGACGCACCTCAAGCCGAAGCCGATGATCGAAGTTGGTGGCATGCCCATCCTGTGGCACATCATGAAGATCTACTCGGCCTACGGCATCAACGACTTCGTGGTCTGTTGTGGCTACAAGGGCTACCTGATCAAGGAGTACTTCGCCAATTACTTCCTGCACCGGTCGGACGTGACGTTCGACATGCAGAAGAATGAGATGCACGTGCACGAGCGCTTCGCCGAACCGTGGCGCGTGACGCTGGTGGACACCGGCGAGAGCACCATGACGGGCGGCCGGCTCAAGCGCGTGCGCTCGCACGTGAAGGACGAAAGCGCCTTCTGCTTCACCTATGGCGACGGCGTCAGCGACATCCACATCGGCAAGTTGCTGGACTTCCACGCCACCCACGGCCTGAAGGCCACCGTGACCGCCACCCTGCCCCCCGGCCGCTTCGGCGCGCTGGAGATCAGGGACCAGCAGGTCCACAGCTTCAAGGAAAAGCCCAAGGGCGACGGCGCCATGATCAATGGCGGCTTCTTCGTGCTGTCGCCTTCGGTCATCGACCTGATCGAAGACGACCACACGGTGTGGGAAGCGGGCCCGCTGGAGCAACTCGCCAGCGAACGCCAGCTGGGTGCCTTCGAGCACCACGGCTTCTGGCAACCGATGGACACCCTGCGGGACAAGAACCTGCTGGAAGAGCTCTGGGCCTCCGGCAAGGCTCCGTGGAAGCGATGGTAGTGGACGCGTCCTTCTGGCGTGGCCGCCGTGTCCTGCTGACGGGGCACACCGGCTTCAAGGGTTCCTGGCTGTCCCTGTGGCTGCAGCACATGGGCGCGCGGGTCACCGGCTACGCCCTGCCCGCGCCGACCAACCCCAGCCTGTTCGAGCTGGCGCAGGTCGCCGAAGGCATGCAGTCCATCATCGGCGACATCCGCGATGCGCAGGCGCTGCAGGCGGCTTTCCGCCGCGCCGAGCCCGAGATCGTGATCCACATGGCGGCGCAGCCGCTGGTGCGCTACTCGTACGCCGAACCGGTGGAGACGTACAGCACCAACGTGATGGGCACCGTCAACGTGCTCGAAGGCGTGCGCAACTCGCCCGACGTCAAGTCCGTGGTGGTGGTCACCACCGACAAGTGCTACGAAAACCGCGAGTGGGCCTGGGGCTACCGCGAAAACGAACCCATGGGCGGCCACGACCCCTACAGCAGCAGCAAGGGCTGCGCCGAGCTGGTCACGTCGGCCTACCGCTCCTCCTTCTTCGGCGACCGTCCCGGCGCCCACCCGGCCAGGATAGCCAGCGCCCGCGCCGGCAACGTGATCGGTGGCGGCGACTGGGCCGACGACCGGCTGGTGCCGGACATCGTGCGCGCCCTCATGGCCGACAAGCCGATCCTCGTGCGCAACCCGAACTCGACGCGCCCCTGGCAGCACGTGCTGGAGCCGCTGGGCGGCTACCTGCTGCTGGCGCAGCGCCTGGCCACCGATGGCGAAGCCTTTGCCGGCGGCTGGAACTTCGGCCCGCGCGACGACGACGCCCAGCCGGTGCTGGAAGTGGTCAAGCGTTTCTGCAAGCACTGGGGCGGCGCCTCCAGCTGGGAACTCTCTTCCACGCAGGGCCCGCACGAAGCGCACTACCTCAAGCTGGACTGCTCGAAGGCCTCGGCCTACCTCGGCTGGCAGCCGCAATGGAATCTCGATGAGGCGATCGCAAGAATCGTCGACTGGAACCGTACCCACCAGAAGGGCGGCGACCTCCGCGCGACGACGCTTGCGCAAATTTCCGATTACCCACAGACCTAGACCTTTCAAGGAGCACACCCCATGAACAAGACCGAAAAGCAGATGCTGGACATCCTGAAGTCCCTGCGCCAGGAGTACGGCGCGGTTTCCGTCAAGGCGGAATTCGAGGCTGAAGGCACCCGGCACGACGAGCTTCTGCGCCTGATCGACCTGGCCCGCCGCGCGGACCTGAAGATCGGCCTGAAGATCGGTGGCTGCGAAGCCATGCGCGACCTGATCGAATCCAAGCAGTTCGGCGTCGAATACATCATCGCCCCGATGGTGGAAACGCCTTATGCGCTGAAGAAGTTCGTCGACGCCAAGAACAAGATCTACACCGAAGACCAGCAGCAGTACACCGAATTCCTGTTCAACCTCGAGACGATCACCACCTTCAATTCCCTCGAGGAAATGGGCAAGATCGCCAAGGCCGAAAAGGGCCTGCGCGGCGTGGTGTTCGGCCGCGTCGACTTCGCCGGCTCCATGGGCATGGACCGCTCGGGCATCGACACCGACCAGATCACCTCGTACGTGGTGAAGGCGGCCGAGAACTGCAAGAAGAACGGCCTCGACCTGGTGGTGGGCGGCGCGATCGCGATCAGTTCGCTGCCGGCGCTGCGCGAGATGAAGAAGACGCACCTGACGCGCTTCGAAACCCGCAAGGTGATCTTCAGCGCCGACGCCCTGGACAGCAAGTCCATGGAATTCGGCCTGAAGGAAACCGTGTACTTCGAACTGCTCTGGCTGGAAAACAAGCGCGACTACTACGCCGACATCACGGGCGAGGACGCCGACCGCATCAAGATGCTGCGCGCCCGCTGGGAAAAGGCCAACGCGGCCTGATCGGTAGAGCGTGAGCCCGTCGACCCCCGCCGCCCGGACG
Organism: Ramlibacter sp.; assembly: GCA_028292105.1. Taxonomy (GTDB): domain Bacteria; phylum Pseudomonadota; class Gammaproteobacteria; order Burkholderiales; family Burkholderiaceae_C; genus Ramlibacter. The sequence continues at coordinate 6,910 of JAQGMY010000119.1, read as the reverse complement.
GTCGCCCTGTTCGGGGCGAGCGGGTCGATCGGCCAGGCCATCTGCCAGCGCTTCCTGGCGCGCGGTGATCGCGTGCTGGCCTTCTCGCGCCGCGGCGCGGCGCCGGAAGGCCACCGCTCCGCAGCAACCTGGCTCGCCTGGGACCAGCATCCCGCGCCCGCGACGCTCGCCGCGCTGCAAGGCGAGCGCCTCGGGGCGGTGGTGTGGGCCCAGGGCCAGAACTGCACTGACAGCATCCGCGACTTCGACGAGCAGGTCCACCGCGACCTCTACGAAGCCAACGTGCTGTTCGTGCTGCGTTCATTGCACGAGCTGCTGCAGCGCGACCTGCTGGCCCGGCCGGCGCGCCTGTGCATCATCAGCTCGGTCTGGCAGGACATCGTCCGGCCCAACAAGCTGTCGTACTGCGTGAGCAAGGCGGCGCTGCGCGGACTGGTGCAGTCCGTCGCGATGGATCTCGGCCCCGAAGGGCACCTGGTCAACGCAGTGCTTCCCGGCGCGCTGGACACGCCGATGACCCGTGCCAACCTGAAACCCGAACAGATAGCCCGCCTCGCCGGCATGACGCCCTTGGCGCGCCTGCCGGCGCTGGACGACGTCTGCGCCACCGTCGATTACCTCTGCGCCCCCTCGAACACGAGCGTCACCGGACAGTTCGTCGCCGTCGATGGAGGCTTTTCCCATGCCAAGTTCCTTTGAAGTCCGCACCTCCACGGGCTCGTACAACGTCCAGGTCGGACGCGGCCTCGTAGGCGAGCTGCTGGCGCGCCAGCCCGACGCCATCGTGATGGTCGACGAACGCCTGCGCGACCGCCTGCCGGCCAACCTGCCGCGTGTCATCTCGCTGCCGGCCAACGAGGAACAGAAGTCCCTCGAGAAGATGGCCGGCGTCATCCTGGCGCTGCGCGGCCTCAAGGCCGGCCGCGACACCCATGTAGTCGTCATCGGCGGCGGCATCCTGCAGGACATCGGCACCTTCGTCTGCAGCGTCTACATGCGCGGCATCGCCTGGAGCTACATGCCCACCACCATGCTGGGCATGGCGGATTCCTGCATAGGCGGCAAGTCGTCGATCAACGTCGGCGGGCTGAAGAACCTGGTCGGCAACATCTATCCGCCCCGCGAAGTGGTGGTCGATACCGACTTCATCTCCACGCTCGACGCCGGCCAGACGGTCGGCGGCCTGGTGGAGGCGGTGAAGATCTGCTTTGCCCGCGGCTACGACGCGTTCTGCACCTTTGACGCCGAACAGGCCCGCTACCCGCTCTCGGCGGAACATGCGGAGCGGCTGATGCTGCAGTCGCTGACGGTCAAGCGCTGGTTCATCGAAGTCGACGAGTTCGACAAGAAAGAGCGCCTGCTCCTGAACTACGGCCACACCTTCGGCCACGCGGTCGAAGCCGCGACGAATTTCGGCATTGCCCACGGGCTGGCGGTCGGCATGGGCGTCATCGCAGCCAACGCGGCTGCCCGCGACGCCGGCTGGCTCTCGCCCAAGGGGCTGGAAATCGCCGACCACATGCGCCGGCACATGATCGGGCTGGTGCGCTCGGCGAACCTGCAGCCCGACGCCGCGATCCCGCTGGCCAAGGTGCTGGATAAGTTCGAGAGCGACAAGAAGCACCGCAAGGACGGCTACCGCATCGTGGCGCCGCAAGGCGACGGCGCACTCGCGCTGGTGAGCCTGCCGCGCAATCGCGAATCGCTGGACCGCATCGCCGCCGGCATCGCCGAGGCCTGCCAGGCCCTGGACTGGCCGCTGGCCGCCTGAACACGCGTGCCGCGCTGGCGGCCGCCCTACAACGCATGCCTACTGCTTCCCCGACCGCCTGGTCCTTCGAACGAGATCTGGACGCCGTCGTCGCCGCCTGCGACGAGGTCTGGCCAGCGCTGCGCGGCGCCCGCCTGTTCATCACCGGCGGCACCGGCTTCATCGGCTGCTGGCTGCTGGAGACGCTCACGCGCGCCAACGACCGCCACGGCCTCGGCGTGCAGGCGACGGTGCTCAGTCGCAATCCGGCGGCCTTCGCCAGCAAGCTGCCGCACCTCGCCAGCCACCCTGTCCTGTCCTGGCACCAGGGCGACGTCGGCAGCTTCGAGTTCCCCGCCGGCGAATTCAGCCACGTGATCCACGGTGCCACCGACGCCAGTGCGGACCTGAACGAGAACAACCCGCTGCAGATGTTCGACACGGTGCTCGATGGCACCCGCCGTACGCTGGAGTTCGCGGCCGCCAAGAAGGCGGCGCGCACCCTGTTCATGAGTTCGGGCGCCGTTTACGGCAACCAGCCGTGGGAAATGACCAACGTGCCCGAGAGCTACGTCGGCGCGCCCAACTGCCTGGACGCCCGCGCGACCTACGCGGAGGCCAAGCGCGCGGCGGAGATGTTGTGCGCCATCTACGCCAAGCAGTTCGGCCTGCAGGTCGCGATTGCGCGCATCTTTGCGCTGCTGGGTCCCTATCTCTCCCTGGACATCCATTTCGCCGCCGGCAACTTCATCCGGGACGCGATGGCCGGCAAGGAGATCGTGGTCAAGGGCAACGGCCTGCCCGAGCGCTCCTACCTGTATGCCGGGGACCTGACAGTGATGCTCTGGCACCTGCTGGTGCGGGCGCCATCGCTGGTGCCCTTCAACCTGGGGTCGGATCAGTCGATCTCGGTCGCTGACCTCGCTAAACTCACCGGTCGCCTCATCGGCGATCGGCCCGTGACCATCCTGGGGGCCGCCGACAAGGGCTGGAACCTCGGTCGCTACGTGCCGGACACCTCCAGGATCCGCACCCAGCTGGGCCTGGCCCGCACCGTCTCCCTGGAAGAATCGATTCGCCGGACCGCCCTGTGGCACGGCTGGAAGGAAACGCAATGACGATGATGAAGCTGTCCAATTACATCGCGCAGAAGCTGGTGGAGCATGGCGTGAGCGATGTGTTCATGGTGACCGGAGGCGGCGCCATGCACATGAACCACTCCTTCGGCACGCACCCGAAGATCAAGGCCACCTTCAACCACCACGAGCAGGCCTGCGCGATGGCGGCGGAGGCGTATTACCGCCTGACCAACCGGCTGCCGGTGGTGAACGTCACCTCCGGCCCCGGCGGCACCAACGCCATCACGGGGGTCTACGGCGCCTTCGTCGACTCGATCGGCATGCTGGTGATCTCCGGCCAGGTGAAGTACGAAACCACCGTGCGCAGCACCGGGCTGCCGCTGCGCCAGTACGGCGACCAGGAGCTCGACATCGAGGAACTGGTGCGGCCGGTCACCAAGTACGTCCACATGGTGACGGAGCCCGAGACGATCCGCTACCACCTGGAAAAGGCGATCTACCTGGCCAAGGCCGGTCGTCCCGGCCCGTGCTGGCTGGACATCCCGCTGAACGTGCAGGGCGCCCAGATCGACCCGGACACCCTCAAGGGCTTCGATCCGTCCGAGCTGGACGAGCCCTGGAAGAAGACCGACCTGAAGGCCGCCACCGCCCGCATCCTGGACAAGCTGCGCAGCGCCAAGCGCCCGGTGGTGTTCGCCGGCGGCGGCGTGCGCCTTTCCGGCGAGCACGCCACCTTCCTGAAGCTGGTCGAGAAGCTGGGCATCCCGGTGGTGACCGGCTGGAACGCCCACGACGTGGTGCACGACGCCCATCCGCTTTACGCGGGCCGTCCAGGCACGATCGGCGACCGCGCCGGCAACTTCGTGGTCCAGAGCTCCGACCTGCTGCTGATCCTGGGCAGCCGCCTGAACATCCGCCAGGTCAGCTACAACTGGCAGTCCTTCGCCCGCGAGGCGTACAAGATCTGGGTCGACGTCGACGCCACCGAACTGCAGAAGCCCAACGTCAAGCCGGACATGGGCATCCATGCCAGCCTGACCGACCTGCTGCCGGTGCTGGCCGCGGCCAAGTACGACGGCCCGACGCCTGAACACAAGGAGTGGATGGCGTGGGCGCTGGAGCGCCGCCGCCGCTTTCCGGCGGTGCTGCCCTCGTACTTCGAGAACGAGCGCGTCAACCCCTACGTCTTCGTGCACGAGCTGTTCAAGCAGCTGCCGGAAGAACAGGTCGTGGTCACCGGCAACGGCAGCGCCTGCGTGGTGAGCTTCCAGGCCGCCGAGATCAAGAAGGGCCAGCGCCTGTGGACCAACTCCGGTTGCGCCACCATGGGCTACGACCTGCCCGCGGCGATCGGCGTCGTGCAGGCCACCGGCGGCAAGCAGCCGGTGGTGGCGCTGGCCGGCGACGGCAGCATCATGATGAACCTGCAGGAGCTGCAAACCATCGTCGGCAACAACATGCCGGTGAAGATCTTCCTGTTGAACAACTCGGGCTACGTCTCGATCTTCCAGACGCACCGGAACTTCTTCAACGGCGTGGAGGTCGGCGGCGGCCCGAAGAGCGGCGTGAGCTTCCCCAAGTTCGAGAAGCTGGCCGCGGCCTTCGACCTGCCGTACCGCCGCGCGAACAACCACGCCGAGCTGCAGGACGCCATTGCCGCCACGATGGCGGCGCCGGGCGCGGCCTTCTGCGAGATCATCATCGACGAGAACGTCGCCTTCGCGCCCAAGCTGGGTGCCAAGGTGCTGCCCGACGGCCGCATCATCTCGCCGCCGCTGGAGGACCTGTCGCCCTTCCTGTCGCGCGAAGAAATGGCCGACAACATGCTGATCGACCTGCAAGAGTTCGAATGATCGACGAGGCGCTACGCCGCTGGGGGGGCGCCGAGTTCGCGCAACGCCATGCGCAGAAAGTGCGCTACCTGCTGGCGGGCGGCCTCAATACGGCCGTTGGCCTGGCGGCGTACCCGATCCTGTATCTGCTGTTGAAGCCGCAGGGGGTGGGTTATCGGGGCGTGCTGGTGGTCAGCCAGGTGTTCTGCATAGCATTCGCCTACCTGACCAACAAGTTCCTGGTGTTCAAGACCCAGGGCAACTATGTCCGTGAAACCCTCAAGTTCGCAGCCTTTCATCTGGCCTACTTCCTGCTGAACCTCGCCGTGCTGAGTTTCCTGGTGGAACGCATGCAGGTCCCGCCGGTGTGGGCGCAAATGGGCTTCGCCGTCCTTGTCATCATCTCGAGCTACCTATGGCACAGCAAGATCACGTTCTCGACCCGCTCGCAGTGACCGCCAGCGGGCCGCGCAGCGGCGCGGCCTACCTGCGGCGCAACTGCCCCTGCTGCGGCAATGCGCCGCCGGCGCAGCCTGAAGTGCGCACCGCGATCACGGCCGACACCCTGGGCTTCGACGAGCTCACGCCGCAGTGGAACGGCTTCTTCAAGGAAGGCAAGAGCATCTTCTCGTACGTGCGCTGCACCGGCTGCGGCCTGCTGTACGCGCCGGTGTTCTTCGACAACGAGCAGCTCGGGCGCCTCTATGCGCAGATGCCGCCCAACATGGACGAAGTCCCGCTGCCGGCCCTGCGCGCCACCCAGCGCGGCTACTTCGAGGCGCTCAAGCGCCATTCGGCGCTCAAGGGCGGCTTCATCGAGGTCGGCCCGGACGTCGGCCTGTTCACCGAGAACTGCGTGCGCGAAGGCCAGTTCGACGAATACTGGCTGCTGGAGCCGAACCGCGCCGTCGAAGGCGCGCTGCGCCAGGTGGTCAACGGCCGCAAGCACCACATCGTCCACGACATGTTCGGCTTCAAGGACATCCCCGAGAAGGCAGCTTCGGCCGCGGTGATGATCCACGTGCTCGACCACCTGCTGGACCCGGTCGAAACGCTCAGGCAGATCCGCCGCACGCTCACGCCCGGCTCGACCCTGGTGATCGTGACCCACGACGAATCGTCGCTGCTGCGGCAGGTGATCGGCAGCCGCTGGCCCGCCTTCTGCCTGCAGCATCCGCAGATCTACAACCCCAAGTCCATCCGCAAGCTGATGGACGCCGCCGGCTTCGAGGTCAAGGAAGTGAGCAAGACCGTGAATCATTTCGAGGTGAAGTTCCTGCTCAAGCACCTGCTGTGGGCGCTGGGCTTCAAGCCGAAGAAGGTGCCGAGCTTTGCCAATGCGGTGGTCGGCCTGAAGCTGGGCAACATGCTGACGGTGGCTACGCCGAGGGGAGCCGCGTGATGGCCGGCAAACCGCTGCTGTCGATCGTCAGCCCCTGCTACAACGAGCAGGAGAACGTCGAGGAACTGTATCGCCGCGTGCGTGCCGCGGTCGCCCCGCTCGAGGAGCGCTACGACTTCGAATACATCTTCATCGACAACCACTCCGAAGACGACACGCCGCAACGCCTGCGCAACCTGGCGGCGGCCGACCCGAATGTGCGGGTGATCTTCAACACCCGCAACTTCGGCCACATCCGCTCGCCTTATTACGGCATCCTGCAGTCGCGGGGCGCCGCCACCATCTACCTGGCATCGGACCTGCAGGACCCGCCGGAGATGATCCCGGAATTCGTCCAGTGGTGGGAACAGGGCTACAAGCTGGTGATGGCCACCAAGCCGGTGAGCCAGGGGCCGAAGCTGATGCACCAGCTGCGGCGCCAGTACTACCGCACGCTCGACGGCATCTCCGACATCACGCTGGTGCCGGACTCCACCGGCTTCGGCCTGTACGACCAGGAAGTGCTGCGCGAGCTGCGCAAGATCGACGACCCCTACCCCTTCCTGCGCGGCCTGATCTGCGAGCTGGGCTATGAAGTCAAGACGATCCCGTTCAACCAGCCGCGCCGGGTGCGCGGCGTGTCGAAGAACAACTTCTATACGTTGTACGACATCGCCATGCTGGGCATCGTCAGCCACTCCAAGCTGCCGATCCGGCTGGCGGCTTTCGCCGGCTTCGCCCTGGGCGCGCTCAGCGTGCTGGCGGCACTGGTCTTCCTGGTCCTGAAGATCATCTTCTGGGATGAATTCGCGATGGGCATGGCGCCCCTGATGATCGGCATGTTCTTCATGTTCGGCGTGATGATGTT
>JAQGMY010000032.1 GCA_028292105.1 Ramlibacter sp. | reverse complement strand
GCTGACCGCCGGCGTGGTCGAGCTCGGCAGCGCCTTCGACGTCGCCGGCGTAGCGAGTGCGCAAGTGTTGCGGCTGGCCGGCATCAATGCCCGTTTCCAGACCGGCATGGCCAACGCGCTGGACGAGGCGGTCGGCCGCGCGGCCACCGCCGGCGGCGCCCTGGCCGACGTGACCAAGGTCGACGAGATTCCCTACGACTTCGTGCGCAAGGCGCTCTCCGTCGTCGCCGCCGACGCCACCGGCCAGCGGACGCAGGTGACCAAGGGGGCGCTGGACAACGTGCTCGGCATGTGCACCGCCGCGGGCGACACACCGCTGGATGCGGCGATGCGGGCCAGGATCCAGGCGCTGTACGAAGGCTGGAGCGGCCAGGGCTTCCGGGTGCTGGGGGTCGCCTCGCGAGTGGTGGACGAGCGCGCCGGGCCGTACACGCGCGCCGACGAACGTGGCCTGTGCTTCGCCGGCTTCCTGCTGTTCCTCGATCCACCCAAGGACGACGTGCGCCAGGTCATCGCCGACCTGGCGCAGCGGGGCGTGCAGTTGAAGATGATCACCGGCGACAACGTCAACGTGGCGCGCCATGTGGCCACCACCATCGGCCTGCCGGTGGCGCTCACCCTGACGGGCCGCCAGCTCAACGAGATGGGCGAGGACGCGCTGCGGCATGCGGCGCAGGAAGCGACCGTGTTCGCGGAGGTCGACCCGAACCAGAAGGAACGCATCATCCTGGCGCTGCGCAAGACCGGCCACGTGGTGGGCTACATGGGCGACGGCATCAACGACGCGCCGGCCCTGCACGCCGCCGACGTGGGCATCTCGGTCGACACGGCGGTGGACGTGGCCAAGGACGCGGCCGACTTCGTGCTGTTGCGCAAGGACCTGGGCATCCTGCGGCTGGGCATCGACGAGGGCCGCAGGACCTTCGCCAACACGCTCAAGTACATCCTCACCACCATCAGCGCCAACTTCGGCAACATGTTCAGCATGGCGCTCGCGTCGGTCTTCCTGCCCTTTCTGCCCCTGCTGGCCTCGCAGGTGCTGCTCAACAACTTCCTGTCGGACATCCCCGCCACCACGATCGCCAGCGACAACGTGGACGCGGACCTGGTCGCCACGCCGCGGCGCTGGGACACGCTGTTCATCCGCGACTACATGGTGGTCTTCGGCCTGGTCAGTTCGCTGTTCGACCTTCTGACCTTCGGCGTGCTGCTGTGGCTGTTCCAGGCCGCCGCCGAGGAATTCCGCACCGGCTGGTTCGTCGAATCGCTGCTGACCGAACTGGTGATCGCCCTCGTGGTCCGCACGCGTGGCCCGTTCTGGCGCAGCCGGCCCGGCAAGCTGCTGCTGGCCAGCACCTGCGCCGTGATCGCCGTGACGCTGGCCCTGCCCTACCTGCCGTTCGCCGGCATCTTCGGCTTTGTTCCGCTGCCCGCGCCGCTGATGCTGGCGATGATCGCCTTGACGCTCGGGTATGTCGTGGCGGCCGAGTTCGCGAAGAAATTCTTCTATGCGCGGCATCGGGCTTTGCAGTGATGCCCCGGGAACTGTAGGGTGTGCAAGCTTGCTTGCGCACCTTGCGGCAGCGCGTCGGGCACGGTGCGCAGCAAGCTGCACACCCTGCGGGGACTGGCGCCAGCCCGACCGAGGTTCAGGCGGGCAGCGGCATGGCCGGCGGCTGCAACGCCGCTGCCGGCGTCGCCGGTGACTCGCCGCGCACCAACAGCACCGCCTGCGCGGGCAGCCTCTCGAACTCGACCCACTCACCCCATCCGACTTGCAGGTGAGGCTGCAGCAGCCGGGCCGGGTGCAGGTCCCGTTCCCAGTGCACCGTGATCTCGCGCTGCTGCACCTTCAGGCACAGTTCGAACGCAGGCCAGTGGGCCGGCAGCCGGGGTGACAGCGCCAGCGCGCCGGGGCGCACCTGCAGTCCCAGCAGCGTTTCGACGGCAGCGCGGTACAGCCAGCCCGCCGAGCCGGTGTACCAGCTCCAGCCGCCGCGACCGACATAGGGTGGCGCGCCGTAGGTGTCACCGGCGGTGACGTAGGGCTCCAGCTCGTAGGCTGCCCCGTTGACTGGGTGCCGGCTGCGGTGCGCGGGGCTGATGCCCTTGAAGCTGCGCCACGCGGCTTCGGGATCGCCGGCCAGTGCCTGCGCCATCAGGCCCCACACGGCGGCGTGCGAATACTGCCCGCCGTTCTCGCGCACGCCCGGGGGGTACGCCTGGATGTAGCCGGGGTTGTGCGCCGAATGCGCCAGCGGCGGCGCCAGCAGCAGCAGCAACTCCGAATCGGCATCGAACAGGTGCTGCTTGACCGCGGCCAGCGCCGGCACGGTAAAGGCGGGCGTGGAGGCGCCGGAAAGCACGGCCCAGGCCTGCGCGATCAGGTCGATGCGGCATTCGCTGTTGGCGGCCGACCCCAGCGGCTCGCCGTCGTCGAAGAAGGCGCGCCGGAACCAGCCGCCGTCCCAGCCCGCGCCGTGCAGCGCCGCGATCCAGCCGTCGCGCGCCTGCAGCCAGCGCTGGGCGCGTTCGCCCTCGCCGCGCGCCTGGGCCAGCGGTGCGAACTGCTCGGTGACCGCGCACAGGAACCACGCCAGCCAGACCGACTCGCCGCGGCCCTGGTGGCCGACGCGGTTCATGCCGTCGTTCCAGTCGCCGGTGCCCATCAGCGGCAGTCCATGCACACCGACCGGCAGGCTGCGGTCGATGGTGCGGGCGCAGTGTTCGTAGACCGTGGCGGTGTCGGCCGAGACCGCCGGCGTGTAGTAGGCGTCCTCCGCGCCATCGGGAATGGTGGCGCCCTCGATGAAGGCCACCTGCTCCTCCAGCAAGCCGGTGTCGCCGGTGGCCTGCAGGTAATGCGCGCAGGCGTACGGCAGCCACAGCAGGTCGTCCGAGAAATGGGTCCGCACGCCCTGGCCGCCGGGTGCGTGCCACCAGTGCTGCACGTCGCCTTCGGGGAACTGGCGCGCGGCATTGACGACGATCTGCTCGCGCAAGCGCCCGGGGTCGGCCAGCGTCAGCGCCATGGCGTCCTGCAACTGGTCGCGAAAGCCGGAGGCGCCGCCGGCCTGGTAGAAGCCGGCCTTGGACCAGAGCCGGCAGCTCACGGTCTGGTACAGCAGCCAGCGGTTCACCAGCGCATCGAACAGCGGGTCGGGCGTCCTGACCTGCACTGCATCGTTGAGCCCCGACCACCAGTCCTTGACCTGCGCCAGCGCCTGCAGCGCATCGCGCTGGCTCCAGCCGGCGGCCAGCTGCCGCGCCGCCTCGGGCGACGTCGCGTGGCCGAGCACGAAAGTGAACGAGGTGTCTTCGCCGGCGCCGAGCACGATGTTGCCGGCGATCGCCGCGCAAGGGTCCAGGCCGGGACCGCTGCGCCCGGCCAGGGTGGCAGGCAGGCCCATCCGCCCCCGGCCATCGAAGAACTCGGCGCGGTCGCAGGTCCATTGCGCCTGCGGCAGCGCACCCTGGACGGACAGGAAAGCGGTGTGGTCGCCAAAGCCGGCACGGTGCTCCCGCTGCTGCGCGAACAGGGCGGGCAGTTGCGGCTCTTTCCAGGTGAGCACGCCGCGCCGGTCACCCCGGTTGGCGCCCAGCTGCCACTCCACCAGCGCCAGCGGCCGCAGCCGCAGCCGCGTGCTGCCTTCGTTGCGCAGCTGCACCCGCACGACCTTGACCGCGTCCACCAGGTCGGCGAAGAAGGTGGCTTCCACCTTCAGCGCGCCGCGTGAACTCTCGAACACGCTGTAGCCCTGGCCGTGCCGCACCCCGAGCTGCCCGCCGGCCCGCGTGGCGCTGAACACGTCCCCGCTGTCCAGGTCCTGCAGCAGCCAGTGTTCGGCGGCCGGGTCGGCCACCGGATCGTTGGACCAGGCGGTGAGCTGGTGCAGCCGGCTGTTCACCGCCCACGTGTAGCCGCTGCCCGCCTCCGACACCTGGAAGCCGAAGCCGCGGTTGGCGATCACGTTGACCCACGGCCGCGGCGGCGCCTGGCCGGGCGCCAGTTCGAAGCGGAATTCGCCGCTGGCGGCGTCGAATGCACCGGCCGGCGCGACGATGGCAGTGGTGGCGACGGCGCCGGTGTCGATCGCTGCGGGCAAGGGTGCCAGCTGTTGCGGCGGCGGCCCGGCCCAGAGCTCGCGCCGGGCCGCGGCCTGCGCCTCCATCGGCCGGCCGTCGGCGGTGAGGATCACCCGTGCCAGCCCGCTCAACGCAGCCGTCTCCGATGCCGAGACCTCCTGGTTGCGCAACAGGAAAAAGCCGGCTTCCTCGCTGCGCGGAAAGCTGTTGCGCACCGACTGCAGCAGGCGGTCGCGCAAGGCCAGGATCTCGCGCTGCAGCGGCATCAGGTAGGAGTTGGGTTCGCTGTTGAGGACCACCATGTCCACCGGCAGGCCGCCGAAGGTCCACCAGGGCTGGGCGCGCAGCAGCGAACGCAGCAGCGGTATGCCGTCGGAGGAATGGATGCGAACCAGCAGGATCGGCTTGTCGCCCGACAGGCCGAAGCGCCACAGCTGGCGCTGGTCCATGGCACCGCGTTCCGGCCGGGCGCGCGGCACGGTGTACATCAGCGCGGTGGTGAAGTCCTGCAGCGCGATGTTCTCGCCGGGCGTCAACCCGAGGTCGCGCAGCCGCACCTGCGCCAGCGTCGCCGCCATGCGCACGGCGCGTTCGACGTGCATCGGCTGCCGGTAGCTGTCGATCCGCGCGGCCAGCTCGGTGGCTTGCGGCGCGGCTGTCGTGGCGAACGTCAGGCGCGCCATGGTGCCGGGCGCCAGCCGCACCCGCACGCGCAGGCAGGCCACGGGGTCCAGGCCGTTCACCGGCGCACCGTCGCCATCCACGGGCTGCGCGCCCAGCGCCGGATTGGCGACCGCGCGGTTGCGGCCACGGAACGCAAGGCGGTCCGTGATGCACTGAACCGACAGCAGTTCGCCTTCGGCGCCGGCCAGGAAATGGGCGGCGGCAATCTCGGGGTCGCCGTGCAGGCGCGGCTTGCGGGTCATGACCAGGGCGCGCGATTGCGGCTGCCAGCTGGTGTGGATGAACAGGTTGGAAAACGCGGGATGCGCCTCGTCGGCCGCCGCGGCAGCCAGCACCGGCTCGAAACTGGACACCAGCTCGCAGGTGAAGGGGGTCTTGCCGGTGTTGCGCAAGGTGACGATGCGCAGCTCGGTGTCGTCCTCGGGACTGACCAGCACCGTGACGCCGCAAGCCAGGTCGTCCCCCTGCGCGTCGAACTCGACCCGATCGGCCATGAAGCGCGCCTGGTAGCGCCAGTCGGCCCCGGGAGCGGGACTGGAAGTGAGCGAGACCGGCGTCGGCCGGTCGGGGCGCGACACATGGAAGAAGCTGCCGAAGTCGTCGCGCAGCAGGTCGTCGCGCCAGCGCGTGACGTTCTGCCCATGCCAGCGGCTCACACCCGCGCCGCTCGGCCGCAGGGCCACGCTGTAGCGGCCGTTGGACAACAGGTGCGTGGGTTTCCACCCGCCGCCGGCGGGGTCGACCCTGCGCGCCTGGAACAGCGGCGCCTGCACGCTGCTGCCCGGCTCCGGCGGCTGCCGGGGATCGGCGCTCTCCACGATCTGCCTGGGCGTGCTCTCGTGAAGCAGCATCTCGTGCGCCGCGATCATCGGGTCGGCCGACAACCAGCGCCGCGGCGCGCCGGCGCACAGGACGTCGCACAGCGCCGCCAGCGCCATGCCCTGGTGGTGCGCCATGAAGGTTTCGACCACGCTGAAATGCTGCGCCGCCGGCTGGCGCGAAGCGGTGAAGTCCAGCGCTTCGAACATGCCGAGCTCGCCGCGGCCGCCGAGCGCCTGCAGCCGCTGCAGGTTGGCGACCGAATCGCGCGGCTCGAACATCGTCGCCAGCAGCGTGGCGTAGGGCGCGACCACCCGTTCGGCCGTGGGCGTGCGACGCAGCGCCAGCCGCGGCGCCCCGTAGGGCCCGTACTGGAAGGCCAGGGAATGGTCCTGGGCGAAATACGCCGATTCCGAAATGCCCCACGGCAGGCCGATCGCATCGCCCCAGGCCCGTTGTTCGGCGACCGCGGCGCAGGAGGCGGAATGCAGCAGGCCACCCACGGGTTCGGCCAGCAGCAGCGAGGGCATCAGGTACTCGAACATCGAGCCGGACCACGACTTGAGTCCGGCGGCCACGCCGACCGACAGGAAGGGGCGGCCCAAGGCGGACCAATGCCGGCGCGGCACGTCCCCTTTGGCGATCGCCAGCAGGCTGGTCAGGCGCGATTCGGACGCCAGCAGGTCGTAATAGCTGGCGTCGAGCGCCTGTTCCTGCACCCGCAGGCCGATGTGGAACAGGTGTCGCTTGCCGTCGTAGAGGCAGCGGAAGTCCATCGCCATCGCCAGTTCACGCGAGCGGTCCGCCAGCACCAGCAGCTGCGCCTGCACGTCGCTGCCGTCGGTGCCGGCCCGCGCCAGCGCCCTGCAGGCCTGCGCCACCGTCAGCAGGAGACCCGCGAGATTGCCGCTGTCCACCGTCGACACGTAGGCGGGCGGCAGGATCTCCAGCGTCCGGGTGTCGTACCAGTTCAGCAGGTGGCCACGGTGGCGCGGCAGCCGGTCTATCGAGTCCAGCGTCGCCTGCAGCCGGGCCTTCAGCTCCCCGGTGCTGATCCAGCCGAATTCGCGGGCACAGCAGACCGCCACCAGGTACAGGCCGATGTTGGTGGGCGAGGTGCGGTGCGCCACCGTCGGCTCCGGCACCAACTGCAGGTTGTCCGGCGGCAGGTGGTTGTCCTCGGCGCCCACGGTGCGCTCGAAGAAGCGCCAGGTGTCGCGGGCCAGCTCCTGCAGGTACTGCCGGTCGCGCTCGCGCAGGTCTTCCACCGGCCTGCGTCCCTGGGTGATGGCCGACCACCAGGCAACCAGCGGGGAGCAAGCCCAGAACGAGAACAGCAGGACGCCGGCCACCGGATGCCGGCCCCACAGCGACGCGATCGCCAGCGCCGCGCACAGCAGCGAAGCCAGGGCGTGCTGCCGCACGAAGGCCGGCAGGTGGTCGCGGGCCGCGCCCTGGGCCTGCTCCGCCGTCGTCCATTCCAGCAGCTTGCGCCGGCTGATGGCCATGCGCCAGGCCGATCGTGCGATGGCATCGGCCAGGAGCACGGCCTGCGCCGCCAACTGGCTGAACTGCCAGGCCGAGGCCGCCAGCGCCCGCAGCAACCCGGTGCTGCCGACATGGAAGAAGTGGCGCCAGGCGATCCCGCCGCGCGTGGGCACCAGCCCGGCAAGCCCTCCCAGCAAGGGGCCGGCGAGCAGTGCACCGAAGACCATCACGATCGCGCTGACCGGATCGAGCGAGCCCTCGAACACCGACAAGGCGAGCAGCACCGCGCAGGCGGGCAGCACCAGCGAGCGTCGCAGGTTGTCGCCCATCTTCCACAGGCCCAGCGCATCGATGCCGAAGGCGCGCGCCTTGCGCATCAGCGGCAGCAATTGCCAGTCGCCGCGGGTCCAGCGATGCAGGCGCGAGGCCGCGACCCCGGGGTGCTGCGGAAACTCCTCGACCAGCGAGACGTCGCTCACGTAGCCGCAACGGGCGATCGCCCCTTCCAGCAGGTCGTGGCTCAGCACCGATTCGTCCGGCAGGCGGCCGTCCAGCACCGCATGGCAGGCCTGCACGTTCAGCAGGCCCTTGCCGCTGAAGCTGGCGGTGCCGAACAGGTCCTGGTAGACGTCCGACACGGCACTGTTGTACGGGTCGATGCCGGCCTGGCCGGCGAACAGCCGGTGAAAGCGCGTGTTCCTGCCGTCGGGCGTGAGCGGGGTGACCAGCTGCGGCTGCAGGATGCCGTAGCCGGCCACCACGCGCCGGCTGGCCGGATCCACGCGCGGCGCATTCAGCGGATGGTCGGCGACGGCCACCAGCGCGCGCAGCGCGCCGGGCGGCAAGCCCGTGTCGCTGTCGAGCGTGAGCACGAACCGGATGCCTTGCTGCAGGCGCAGCGTCGGTGCCAGCGGCTCCAGGCCTTCCCAGCCCCCGGTGGCGAGAGCGCGCACCAGCAACTCCAGCTTGCCGCGTTTGCGCTCCCATCCCAGCCAGCGCCGCTGGGTCTCGCACCAGAGGCGCGGCCGGTGGATCAACAGGAAGCGCGGCGGCGCGCCATCGGCGGTGGGCAGGCGGGCGTTGAGCGCGTCGACCTGCGCCAGCGCATCGGCCAGCAGCGGCGCGTCGGTATGCAGCGTGACGGCGTCGGCGTCCGTCCAGTCGGTGAGGAGGGCGAACTGGGCATGCTGCTCGCGGTTGGCAAGCCAGTGGCGCTCGAGCTGCTCCAGCAGCGAACGGGTCGACGCCGGCGCCGTGAGCATCGTGGGGATCACCACCAGCACCGCGCTGGCCGGCGGGATGCCGTCTGCCAGCTCCAGCCTTGGCAGCAACTTCACTTTCAGCGATTCGGCCAGCAGCCGGTGCACCAGCGAGGCGGCCGCTTCGCTCGCCGGCCATGCGAGCAGGAACAGGATCAGGAGCCCGGCCGCCCCTTGATGGTCCACCCGACGGGAGGCCAACAAGAGCAGGACGATCGTGCCCAGCGCAATCGCGCCGATGTACAGCGACAGGCGGGCGCGGCCGCCCTTCTTCGTCGCGGCAGGCAGGCCCATGGCGGCGGCCAGGGCGCCGCGGCCCTCGCCTATCAGGTAGTGACCCGCCGTCTGCTCCACCGCGGGGCCCGCGCTCGCCGCCTGGGCCATGGCCACCACGGTTTGCGCGACCTGCAGTTCCGGCTTGCGGCTGTGCCGTGCGAGCTGCTCCATCGCCTGCGTGATCTGCTGGCGCGTGAGCTCGCTCTCACGGGCGAAGCTGGGAAGCTGGCGCAGCGCCTGCAGCGGCCGGCTCACCGGCTCGATCAGGCCGACCCAGTCCAGCTGCCCGATCAGCCGCAGCGTGGTGATGATGTTGCCGACCGTGAGGTTGGCCGTGACCTGCGCGGTCTGGCTTTCCATGACCAGCGAAGGCCCGTCGGGACAGTTCTTCTCCATCCACTTCACCAGGCCCGGCGAGCTCTCGCTGCCGTCCGCCGGAATCCGCTGCCAGAGCTGTGCCAGCCAGCCCCGGCGCAGGCCGGCGCGGGTCACCTGCGCATCCAGCACGTCCAGCTGCGCTTCGGTCACGCTCTCGGCCAGGTCGCCTACGGCGTGGGCCAGCTCGCGGGCGACCTTGCCCGCCGCGATCTCGTCGGCCATGCGGCGCAGGTTTTCCAGCAGCACCACGCGCAAGGTGGTCGGCAATGCCCACAACTCGGCCAGCCGAAGCTCGCTGACCTCCTGGTAGGCGTCCAGGAACGCGTCCAGGATGGCCGGATCGAGCACGCTGTCGGTGTGGGCGACGTACGCCCAGGCGATGCCGTAGACGCGCGGCAGGCCGGCCAGCGGCGCCTGCGCCAGCTTGGGCAGCTCCGCGTAGTAGCGCCGGGGCACGCCTTCGCGGATCTGTTCGAGCTGGGCTTCGACCAGGTGGAAGTTGTCCAGCAGCCATTCGGCCGCGGGAGTGACGTAGTGGCCGCTGCTGGAGGTGATCGCCACGTGGTCGTACGCGCGGCGCAGGGCCTTCAGGTTTTCTTCGACCCGCGGAAAGAATGCGGGGCTGCGCCGGTCACCGCCCTCCTGGACGACCTGCGCGGCTGCCAGGCTGCGACCGTGCTCCTCGAAGCGGTGCAGCCCGAACAGCTCCGCCCGGATCGGTGGCTCGATCTCGCCTGCGGAGCGCAGGATGTCGCGGGCGTAGGGACTGAGGGTTGCCAGCCAGTCGATATCGGCGTCGGCGGTTTTCAGGCGAAGTACAGCAACAGCGCCAACCCGGCGGCGCCTAGCAGCGCCCCGGTGCTCACGATGCGTGACGAAACCAGCACGCGCAGCACGTCGCCGCCGGAGCGCAGGGAAAAGAAGCGGCCTTGCGACTGCTTGCAGGCGTTCATGTGCGACGCCAGTGCGGCCACGTCGGTGGACACGAAGGTGCGAGGGTCGTCGTCAGGCAACGGTGCCTGTGCGTCGGCGGTGATCATGCGGGCTCCCCGTTGGTGGGCCGGACGATCGCACCCCATGGGTGTCCACCATCTGGCGAGTGATACATGGTGCGCTTAATTCGACGCGCCGCCATCGGGACGTGGCCGTGCCCGACGTAGGCGCCGTCCCACGCCGCGCGATTCTGGTCGCGCAAGCGGCATGGAACATTCATGGAGCAAGACTAAGCGGCGGCGGCCGCGCCGTCTGTGCGACGACGAACAGACCGCTACCAGTGCCGACCGGTCCGCGCCTGCTCGAGGATCAGTTCCTGCCGGCCAGTGCTGCCTCGATCGCCTGCTCCAGGTCGCCCAGCGAAAACGGCTTGGCCAGGACGGTCGCCTTCAGGCCGGTGGCGTCGTCGAGCGCGCGGGTGTCCGCGTAGCCCGTGGCGAAGATCACGGGCAGGTCGAAGCCGCGTGCCCGGGCCTGTTTGACCACCTCGGCCCCATTGAGCCCGGGCATCAGGTAGTCGATCAACAGCAGGTCATGGGCATGGCGCGCCATCAGGGCCAGTCCGGCGACGCCGTCGGGGGCGGCGCTGACCTCGTAGCCGGCCAGCGACAGGCTCTCCACCAGCAGGCTGCGGACATCCTCGTCGTCGTCGACCACGAGGATGCTGGCGCCCCTGGTCCTGGGCGCGGCATGGGCGACTGCGGCCACGCCTGTCGCCACCGATGCCACGGGCGACAGGGCCTGGCGGAGCAACAGGGTCACGGTGGTCCCGGTCCCGGGCGCACTGACGATGCGGGCCGCGCCGCCGGCCTGCCGGGCGATGCCATAGACCTGCGCCAGGCCGAGTCCGCTGCCCTCGCCTATCCCCTTGGTCGTGAAGAAAGGATCGAAGGCGCGCGCGCGCACGCTGTCTTCCATCCCGTAGCCGGTGTCCGCGATGCTCAGCTCCAGGTAGCGGCCGGCCGGCAATTCAGGGTCGCCGCCGATCGCGCGCAGGGCCGTGGTGATGCGCAGGCCGCCGCCGCCCGGCATGGCATCGCGCGCATTGATGGCCAGGTTGAGGACCGCCAGTTCCAGCTGGTTCTTGTCGGCGAGAACGCGCAAGCCCGAGGACTCGAGTTCGTAGCGGACGCAGATCTCCGGCCCGAGCGTGGTCCGCAGGAGTTCCGCCATGCCGCCGATCAGGCTGGCGACGTCGACCGGCTGCACATCGATCTGCTGCGTGGTGGAGAACGCGAGCAGCTGCGAGGTGAGCTTGCTGCCGCGGTCGGCCGCCCTCAGGCTGTTCTCCGCCCACTTGCGCACGCCGGCCGCGTCGTGCGGACGCAGCCGGATCAGGTCCAGGTTGCCGCAAACCGTGTGGAACAGGTTGTTGAATTCGTGCGCGAGCCCGCCACTGAGCTGGCCCACGGCCTCCATCTTGCGTGCCAGGCTGAAGCGGGCGTCGATCTCGTGCTGTTCCGTCAGGTCGGTGATCACGCCGCCGATGAGGCGGGCGGCGCCCGGCTCGGAAACGATGTCGTTGATCGAGATGTAGACGGGCACGGCATTCTTGTCGGCCACGCCCGCACGCAGTTCAGCGCGCGACGGCTCCGGACCGGTGGCTGCCAGCAGGCTCTCGAACTTGGCCGCTTCGCCGCCCACGAAGAATCGCTTGATGTTGCTGCCGACGATCTGCTCCAGCGGCGCGCCGAGGATCTCGCCGAGCCGGCGATTGCCGTACAGCACCACGCCGTCCTCGGACAGCGTGACCGCGCCTTCCTTCATCTGCTCGATCAGGGACCGGTAGGGGCGGTCGGCGTTGACCAGCGTGAAGACCTGGTTCGCGCCCGCCTGGTTCACCACTACCGCATCCACCTCGCCGAAACGGATCGCGCTCAAGGTTTCCTCCGCCTCGCGCAGCTTCGCGCGCAGGTCGGCAATCACTGCCTCGTGGCCCGCCGCGGGCCGCGCCGGGCGTTCAGAGCTCATG
>JAQGMY010000016.1 GCA_028292105.1 Ramlibacter sp. | reverse complement strand
TGCCCAGCGACTTGGTCAGCGCCATCACCCCCGCCTTGCTCGCACTGTAGGCACTGGCGTTGGGATTGCCGTCCTTGCCGGCGACCGATGCGATGTTGACGATGCGGCCGTAGCCGGCGGCGCGCATCGCCGGCACCACCTCGCGGCAGCACAGGAAAACGCCGGTGAGGTTGACGTCCATCACCTGCTTCCACGCTTCCACCGGGTACTCCCAGACCTTGGCATTGGGGCCGGTGATGCCGGCGCTGTTGACCAGCGCGTCGATGCGCCGGGAGCGCTTGAGCGTGGCCTGCACCGCGTCGCGGACCGACTGTTCTTCGGCCACGTCGACCTGCACGAAACCGGCTTCGCCCAGGCGCGCGACCGCCGCCCGCCCCGCCGACTCGTCGCGGTCCCAGACCGTCACGCTGCCGCCGGAGGCGATCAGCCGCTCGCCGATGGCAAAGCCCAGTCCGGTGGCGCCGCCGGTGATCACCGCATGGCGGCCATGGAAATCGAGCTGGTTCATATGGAGATCCCCCCGTCGGCGGTGTAGGCCTGGCCCGTCACGAAGGCCGATTCGTCGCTGGCGAGGAACACCACCAGCGGCGCGATCTCCTCGGGCTTGGCGAGCCGTCCCATCGGCTGGCGCGCAACGAAGTTCCTGCGCGCGGCCTCTGGATCGGCGTTGGCGTTGATGCGCCCTTGCAGCGAGGGCGTGTCGACGGTGCCGGGGCAGATCGCGTTGCAGCGGATGCCGTTGGCGACGTAGTCGGCCGCCACGCTCTTGGTCAGGCCGATCACCGCGGCCTTGGTCGTGCCGTAGATGAAGCGGTTCGGCAAGCCCTTGATGCTGCTGCAGACGCTGGACATGTTGATGATGCTGCCCTTGCCCTGGCCGCCGTCGTTGAGCAGCATCCGCGGCAGCGCCGCCTGGATGGCCCAGTACTGCGACCTCACGTTGAGGTTCAAGGCGAAATTCCACTCCTCGTCGGTTGCCTGCAGCACGCTGCCGCCGTGCACGAAGCCGGCGCAGTTGAAGAGGATGTCGATGGCCGGCATGGCCGCGACGACGCGGGTGATCGCGTCGCGGTCCAGTACGTCGAGTTGCACGCAGCGGATGCGGGCGATGCCGTCGTAGGCGTCCAGCAGCCGCGGATTGACGTCGGTCGCCCACACCTGCGCACCTTCGGCGGCCAGTGCCAGCGCGCTGGCCCGGCCTATGCCCTGCCCCGCCGCCGTCACCAGCGCGGTCCTGCCCTCGAGTCGTCCCATGTGCTCGTCTCCTTGCCGTCGGGGTTTTGCCGGATGGCCGCCACACCGGGGCGCGCCCATATTAATCGGGGCGGCGCGGAAGACGAACTAGTATTGAGCATGACGCCCTTCATCCGACTCCATCCACGAGACGACGTCCTGATCGCCCGCACGCAGCTGGTGGGGGGCACGGTCGTCGAGAACGTCGCCGTGCGCGGCCTGATCCCGCCGGGCCACAAGGTGGCGGTGCGCGACATCGCCCCGGGCGAACCGGTGCGGCGCTACAACCAGATCATCGGTTTCGCCACCCGGCCCATCGCAGCGGGCGAGCACGTGCACACGCAGAACCTGGACGTGGGGCCGAACGGCGGCGACTTCGCGCGCGACTACGCTTTCGGCGCCGACGTCAAGCCGGAGCCAGCCAGGCGGGAAGCGAGCTTCATGGGGATCAAGCGCGCCGATGGCCGCGTGGCCACCCGCAACTACATCGGCGTGCTTTCCAGCGTCAACTGCTCGGCGACGGCCGCCCGCGCCATCGCCGACCACTTCTCGCGCCAGACCAACCCGGCCTCGCTGGCGGCGTACCCCAACGTCGACGGGGTCGTGGCGCTGACCCACGGCACCGGCTGCGGCATGGACACCGAAGGCACCGGCATGCAGATCCTGGAGCGCACGCTCGCCGGCTATGCGACGCATGCGAACTTCGCCGCGGTGATCGTGGTCGGCCTCGGCTGCGAAGCCAACCAGATCAACGCCTGGCTGGCCCACAGCAGCCTGCGCGAGGGCGAGACGCTGCAGGTCTTCAACATCCAGGACACCGGCGGCACCCGCAAGACGGTGGAAAAGGGCATCGCCCTGGTCAAGGGCATGCTGCCGCTGGCCAACCGCGTGCAGCGCGAGCCCTGCAGCGCCGCGCACATCACCATCGGTCTGCAGTGCGGCGGCTCGGACGGCTACTCGGGCATCAGCGCCAACCCGGCACTGGGCGCCGCGGTCGACCTGCTGGTGGCGCACGGCGGCACCGCGATCCTGTCGGAAACGCCGGAGATCTACGGCGCCGAACACCTGCTCACGCGGCGCGCCGTGCGGCGCGAGATCGGCGAAAAACTGGTGGAGCGCATCCACTGGTGGGAGCACTACACCCGCGTGAACGAGGGCGAGATGAACAACAATCCGTCGCCTGGCAACAAGGCCGGCGGCCTGACGACCATCCTGGAAAAGTCCCTCGGCGCCGTCGCCAAGGGCGGCACCAGCAACCTGCAGGCGGTGTACGAGTACGCGCAACCAGTGGACACGCACGGCTTCGTCTACATGGACACGCCGGGCTACGACCCGGTCAGCGCCACCGGGCAGGTCGCAGGTGGCGCCAACATGATCTGCTTTACCACCGGCCGTGGTTCGGCCTATGGTTGCGCGCCCTCGCCCTCGCTCAAGATCGCCACCAACACGGCGCTGTGGCAGCGGCAGGAAGAGGACATGGACATCAACTGCGGCGAGATCATCGACGGCCGGGCATCGGTGCAGGAAATGGGCGAGCGGATCTTCCGGCTGGTGCTGGCAACGGCCTCCGGCGAGCAGAGCAAGAGCGAAGCACACGGCTACGGCCAGAACGAATTCGTGCCGTGGCAAGTCGGCGCAGTGATGTGATCACATGAAATTCGCTGGGGCGAATTTCATGTGGCCTGACCAGTGTGGAGCGGCCCGGCAAAGCCGGATCCGCTCCACAAGCGGGACCGGCTGCGCGATGCTCCGCTCGGTCCACGGGCCGCGGTGCGGAGCACCAATCCAAGACCTCTAATCAAAAGCGAGAACAAAGATGGGACAGAAATTCAGCGCGGCGCAGCTGCGCGCGACCGTGAGCAGCATCGTCAAGGCGGCGGGAAGCTCCGACGAAGAAGCACGAACGGTGGCCGACAACCTCGTGCTGGCCAACCTGAGCGGGCACGACTCGCATGGCGTGGGCATGGTGCCGCGCTACATCGACGCGGTGCTGGAAGGCGGGCTGAAGCCGAACGCGAGCATCGCCGTGAAGCTCGACGGCGGCAGCCTGCTGGCCATTGATGGGCAGCGAGGCTATGGCCAGGTCGTGGGCGAGCAGGCGATGCAGATGGGCATAGGGCGTGCGCAGGAAAGCGGCAGCTGCGTGCTGGCGCTCGCCAATGCGCATCACCTCGGCCGCATCGGGCACTTCGCCGAGATGGCGGTGGCGAAAGGGCTCGTCTCGATCCACTTCGTGAACGTGCAGTCGCGCCCGGTCGTGGCGCCCTGGTCGGGTGGCGACGGGCGCTTCGGCACCAACCCCTTCACAGTCGGAGTGCCGCTAGCGGGCCAGGAGCCCTTCATCCTCGATTTCGCCACCAGCCGCGTGGCGCAGGGCAAGATGCGCGTGGCGCACAACAAGGGCGTGCAGGTCGAGCCGGGCATCCTGATCGACGAGCAGGGCCGGCCCACCACCGATCCCGGCGTGGTCGTCGTGCCGCAACCCGGCGGGTTCTTCGGCGCGCTGCTGCCCTTCGGCGAACACAAGGGCTACGGCATGGCCGTGGCCTGCGAGCTGCTGGGCGGTGCGCTCACCGGCGGCGGCACCTGGCACCGGCCGGCCGACGCCAAGCGCGCGGTGATCAACGGCATGTTCACCATCATCGTGAACCCGGCCAAGCTGGGCACGCAGGCCAGCTTCGAAAGCGAGGCCCTGGCCTTCGTCGAATGGCTCAGGCAAAGCCCGCCCGCGCCTGACACCGACGGGGTGCGCCTAGCGGGCGAACCGGAGCGGCAGGCCCGGCGCGAGCGCGAGGTCGGCGGCATCGAACTGGACGACCAGACCTGGTCGGAGATCGTCGCCGCAGGCACGAAGGTCGGCGCACAGGTCGCCTGAATCGCTGACCCGTAGGGTGTGCAAGCTCGGCTTGCGCACCAGCCCCGCCCGGAAGGTGCGCAACCAAAGCTTGCACACCCTACCGGAAGCGCGACTCAGCGCAGCCGCTGCCAGCGCTGGAAGTTGGCGTTGTTCTGGGCGTTCGCGGGCACGTTCACCCAGTAGCGGGTGGTCACGATCTGCGTGCCACTGACATCCGCCGACGGGCCGCCCAGCACCGTGGTGGACCCAGCCGGCACCATCACGCCGCCCGGCAGCAGGTTGGCGCTCGGCACGGCGACCGCCGTCGACGACATCACGGTCACGCTGGCATTCGTGTTGGCGCCCGGCGTCATCGACGTGTTGCTGCCGCTGGTGTTGGACGAGTTGTTGGCGTTGATCGCGTTGCTGCTGCCGGCCGGTGCACGGGCGGCAGTGCCGGCGCCGGAGTTCACGTTGGCGCTCGAGCCGGAGCTCGCACCCGCACCGGCACCCACGCCGCTGTTGTTGATCGAACCGGTGTTCTGGTTCACGTCGTTGCCGGCGCCCGCGGTCGGCGTGCCGGCCGATCCGGCGGAGCCCGCGCCGCCAGCACCGGCGCCGCCGGTGCCTTGGGCAAAAACGGGAGCGGACAGCACGGCCGCCAGGGCGACCGCGAGAGCTGCGTGTCTGTGTTTCATGGGGTTCCTTCCAAGGTTGATGCCCCATTCGATCCGCTGCGATCCAGCCGGCTCGCCAGCCGGCCTTGACGGCATCTGTCGGTAAAGCTCCGACGTGACACTTATGGCACAGGCAGGCGCGGCAGGGCGCGCACGGCGTCGCCCGCGATCGGAAAGATGCGATCGCCTGCACGCGGCTCGATGCGGTGCATGCCGGTGAAAGCGCCGAATGCGGGCAGGATGCCCACGGCTTGGCCAGGCAGCTGGCCGCTGTCGTCGCCGATCCAGAAGCAAGGCAACCTCAGGCGCTCGAAGGCGCGGCCCCGCACGCTGATGCAGGGATGCCAATGGCCTGCCAGCACATAGGCGCCAGCCACCGGCCTCGGATGGTGGCAAAGGGCGAAGGGCCCTACGCGCAGCGGCTCATCGACGACGGAGAAGCGCAGGCTGGCCGGCGGATCCCCGGCCCGGTCGTCATGGTTGCCGCGCACCAGGGTGACCGGCAAGCCGGCGTGCGCTTCGCGCCAGGCCTGCAGCACCGCAAGCGTGCCCGTCGAATGCGAGCGCGCCGAGTGCAGGAAGTCGCCGAGGAACACCAGGTGCCCGGCTTGCGTGTCCGCCAGCGCCGCGTCCAGCCTGGCAACCGTTTCGCTGCTGGTTCCGCGTGGCACCGGCACGCCGAGCTTGCGAAAGCTCACGGCCTTGCCGAAGTGTGCGTCGGCCACCAGCAGGGTGCGCCGCACCGGCAGGTAGAGGGTGCCGGTGGGATGCAGCAGGGCGTCCTCGCCGGCCAGGCGGATTCTCAGCACGATGGAGCTTCGCCGGGCGGTGGTGAGCTGCGCGAACCGCGGCAGTGGAGTCCCGCCGCGCGCTCACTCCACCCTACAGCATGCGGGCGAGAGAAGCTTCCAGGTGCTCCGAGGGTGCCCGCTTGAACCCGGAGCGGGCAAAGCGCTGCAGGCGGCCGACGATGAAGGCGGTGAGCACGGAGGCGCGCACCTGGGCGTCCACCGTGGGCGTAGCGGCATCGGCATTGCGCAGGCACTGCTTCAACGAGCCTTCCACCTTGTCGAAGAACTGGTTCATGCGTTGCTGCAGGCGCTCGTTCTCGAACACCAGGGCGTCGCCCACCATCACGCGGGTCATGCCCGGGTTCTTCTCGGCGAACTGGATCAGCATGCCGACGATGCGGCCGGCCTGCGAGGGGCCCGCCGGCTCGCGTTCGGCGATCTGGTTGATCAGCGTGAAGACGCTCTGCTCGATGAACTCGATCAAGCCCTCGAACATCTGGGCCTTGCTGGCGAAGTGGCGGTACAGGGCCGCTTCGCTCACGTCCAGGCGCGCCGCCAGGGCGGCCGTGGTGATGCGCTCGGCACCGGGCTGCTCCAGCATGGTCGCCAATGCCTGCAGGATCTGCACACGGCGCTCGCCCGGCTTCGGGCGCTTGCGCACCGCTGCGGGAGCGCCCTCGCCACCGGGGAGGGGGTCGGGAGAATCGAGCTCGGCGTGGGACATAGATGGAGGTCAGCGGTTCGAAAATCATTCTCGCATACCCAACCGTGACTGCCACCCAGCCCATCCACGGGGAAACGAGCAGCAATGCCGTGTTGCTCCTAGGCCGGAAGGGGGAGTGTCACTTTCAAACCACGACCCCCGGCGCCGGGCTGCAGTTGGAGGTGGCTGCCATGGACCCGGGCGATCTCTTCGGCGATGGCCAGGCCGAGCCCGTTGCCTTCACCGAGCGTCCCCTGGACACGGTAGAAGCGCTCGAGGATGCGCGGCAGCTCGCCGGGCGCCACGCCCGGACCGTCGTCTTCCACTTCGAGGAACGCGGTGGCGCCACGGCGGCCGCAGCGGATGGTGATGGCGCCGCCCTCCGAGCAGTACTTGACAGCGTTGTCGACCAGGTTGGCCAGCAGCTCGCGCAGCAACCAGGCGTGGCCCATCACCTGCACCGGATCGGCGTCGAGCCCGAGGTCGATGTGGCGCGCCGTGGCGGCGTCGAGCTGGCCTTCCAGCGTGTCCTCGCACAGCGCCTTCAGGTCCACCCGCTGCTCGGGTTGCGACTGCATGCC
Source organism: Ramlibacter sp. (assembly GCA_028292105.1). Taxonomy (GTDB): domain Bacteria; phylum Pseudomonadota; class Gammaproteobacteria; order Burkholderiales; family Burkholderiaceae_C; genus Ramlibacter. The sequence goes on along the minus strand of JAQGMY010000016.1, from coordinate 3,529 downwards.
GCGGGCGTCGGCGCGCGACAGCGCCAACAGCTGGTTGGCCAGCTGCGAAGTGCGGCGCGTGGCGCTGCGCAGCTTGTAGACCTGCTCGATCGGCAAGGCCAGCGTGCCGTGCTCGGACTTCGCATTGGCCGCCTGCGCCCAGGCTTCCACCTGCGCCTGCAGGCCTGCCAGTGGCGTGCGCAACTGGTGCGCCGCATCGGCGACGAAGCGGCGCTGGCTTTCCGCCTGCGCGTTCACCAGCCCGAACAAGCGGTTGAGGGAATCCACCAGCGGCCGCACTTCTTCCGGCGAGGCGGCCTGGTCGATGGCGTTCAGGTCGGACGGCGAGCGCCGCTCCACCGCCTCCTTCAATGCCAGCAGCGGCTTCAGGGCGCGCTTGACGGCCCATCGCACCGCGAATGCCGCGGCGGCGATCAGCACCAGGTTCGGCAACAGCACCCGCAACAGCACGGCGCGCGCCCATTGCTGGCGCGGGTCGGAGCCGTCGCCCACGGCGATCACCGTCTCTCCCAGCACGGTGGGATGGCGCCGCCGCACGATGCGCCAGGTGGCGCCGTCGTGCTCCTCGCTGTGGAATTCGGGCTCGGCATCGGCCGGCGGCAAGCCCGCCAGCCAGGCGTCGCCGGCCAGCACCTTGCCGTCGACGTCGAGGATGGCGTAGCCGGCGGCGCCGTGGCGCTCCTTGAGGAACTCCTCGACTGGCGGCGCCAGCATCAGCAGCGGCTGCTCGCCGGTCTGGCCGATCACGGAGTCCGCCACCAGCGGCACCAGGCCCAGCAGGCGCTGGTCCTGCTGGTTGGCGACGTTGCCGGCCGAGCGGTAGTCGAACCAGGCATTGAGGATCGCCAGCAATGCCAGCGGCACGATGAGCATCACCAGCAGCCGCCGCCGCAGCCCCGCGGTGACGCCGAGCATGTCGCCCGCGCGGCTGCGCTTGCGGGCCGCCGGGCGCCAGGTGAGTTTCACTCGCCCTCGGCGGGGCGCAGTTCCAGCCGGTAGCCAAAGCCGCGGATCGACCGCAGCGCCACCCCGTACGGTTCGAGCTTGCCTCGCAGCCGCGAGATGTAGACCTCCACCGCGTTGGGCGTGATCTCCTTGTCCCAGCCGGTCAGGGCCTGCAGCAGCTTGTCCTTGCTGGCCGGCTTGGGCGCGTTGATCAGCAGGTACTCCATCACCGTCCACTCGCGCGGACCCAGCTCGATCGGCACCGACTGGCCGTTGCGCTGCGCACTGGCACGCCGGTTCGCTGTGTCCAGCTCGATGGGCCCGAAGGCCAGCACCGCGGAGGTGGCGGCCTGCGAGCGCCGCAGCAGCGCCCGCAGCCGCGCCAGCAGTTCCGGCAGCTCGAAGGGCTTGATCATGTAGTCGTCGGCGCCAAGGTCCAGGCCCTGCACGCGGTCGTGCAGCGCGTCGCGCGCCGTGAGGATCAGCACCGGCATGTGCTGGCTCGCCATCTCCGGGCGACGCAGCCGGCGCGTGAGCTCCAGGCCGTCCATGTGCGGCAGCCCGATGTCGATGATCGCCGCATCGAACACCTCCGTGCGCAGCACCTCCTCGGCCCGCTCGCCGCTGCCCACCCAGTCCACCGCGTAACCGGCGTTCGACAGCCCCAGCTTGATACCGCTGGCCACCATCACGTCGTCTTCGACCAGCAACAGGCGCATGTCAGTTCGACCGGATCATCGTGCCGTAGGCCTGGTCGGTCAGGATCTCCAGCAGCATCACGTGCGGCACCCGGCCGTCGATGATGTGCACGGCGTTCACGCCGGCCTTGGCGGCGTCGAGCGCGCCGCTGATCTTGGGCAGCATGCCGCCCGAGATGGTGCCGTCGGCGAACAGCGCGTCGATCTCGCGGGAGGTGAGGTCGGTCAGCAGCTTGCCCGACTTGTCCAGCACGCCGGGCGTGTTGGTCAGCAGCACCAGCTTCTCGGCCTTCAGCACCTCGGCCAGCTTGCTCGCCACCACGTCGGCATTGATGTTGTAGCTCTCGTTCTCGTCGCCGAAACCGATCGGGCTGACCACCGGGATGAAGTTGTCTTCCAGCAGCGCCCGCACCACGCCGGGATTGATCTCCACGATGTCGCCGACCTGCCCGACGTCGTGTTCCTTCGACGGGTCCTTGTTGTCGACCATCCTCAGCTTCTTGGCGCGGATCAGCCCGCCGTCGCGTCCGGTCAGGCCCACGGCCTGCCCACCGGCCTTGTGGATGAAGCCGACGATGTCCTGCTGCACCTCGCCGGCCAGCACCCATTCGACCACTTCCATGGTCTCGGCGTCGGTCACCCGCATGCCCTGGATGAACTCACCTTTCTTGCCCAGCCGTTTGAGCGCGGTCTCGATCTGCGGGCCGCCGCCGTGCACCACCACCGGGTTGATGCCGACGAGCTTGAGCAGCACGATGTCCTCGGCGAAGTCCGCCTGCAGCTCCGGGTCGGTCATGGCGTTGCCGCCATACTTGATCACCATGGTCTTGCCATGGAACTTGCGGATGTACGGCAGAGCCTGGGCGAGGATCTCCGCCTTGTCGCGGGGTGCGATGTGGGTCAGGTCGGGATTGGGCATGGGCGTGGAGGCGGCAGCAGGAAAACGGCAAGCGTACTCAGGGGCCGGGGTCGCGCTGCGGGGCCAGCAGCCACTCCGGGGTACGAAAACGCACGATGCGAAGGTACAGCCAGACGTACGTGACGCAGAACAGCAGGCAGAGTCCCATCAGGGGCATCGTGTGTCGCCACAGCAATGTAGCAGGCGCCACGGCCATCCCCGCGAGCAGCCAGAGGTAGGGCGACGTCATCGAGTTACGCCTGGTGACCTGTTGACTGGTGTTGTTCCCGAGAAACAGTCGCATGAGTCTTTTGTAGATCAGGCTATGTAAATGCACCGCATCGGGGGCGGCGACCGAGCCGCGCTGTCGCCGGCGGCGACGATAGGCGGAGAACAGGGTTTCGAAGATCGGGTAGATGAACAGCAGCACCGGGTACCAGGCCGAAACCTGGGGGTGCCGCGCGACCATGAGCAGGCCGCAGACCGCCAGCACGAAGCCCAGCAGGTAGGCGCCCCCATCCCCCAGGAAGATGAAGCCGTGGGGGAAGTTCCAGATGAAGAAGCCGGCGATGGCGCCGATGAAAACCAGCGCCACCGCCAGCACCAATGTGTCCCCCACCAGCAGCGCGACGTAAGCCAGCGACCCGAACATCATCATGCAGACGAAAGCCGCCAGCCCGTTGAGGCCGTCGATGATATTGGTCGCGTGCGACATGCCGGCCACCGCAAGCGCCGTGAGGACCCAGGCCAGCGGCGCCCATTGCAGGCAGCGGTCGATCCACGCCAGTTCGGTGCGATCGGCGATCACGCCCAGGTACGCGATGGCCAATGCCGCCGACACCAAGGCCGCCAGCAGCCGTACGAGCGGCCGCACTCGTTTTGTAAAGTCTTCCAGCAGCCCCGCAACAAATACTGGCCCGACCACGCCGACGAGCACCAGCAGCTCGGCAACGTGCTTGTGCCGCTGCACCGCTGCGACGATGGTGGC
>JAQGMY010000015.1 GCA_028292105.1 Ramlibacter sp. | reverse complement strand
GGATGCACAACAAGTCCTTCACCGCGGACAACCAGGTGACGGTGATCGGGGGCCGCAACGTCGGTGACGAGTATTTCGGCGCTGCCGCGGGCATGCTCTTCATGGATCTCGACGTCCTGGCGATCGGCTCCGTGGTGCCGCAGGTGTCCTCGGATTTCGACCGGTATTGGGCAAGCAACTCCGCCTATCCGGCGGACCGGCTGCTCCCGGCCGTGCCGGACGGGGAGGCTCCGGGAGCGCGCGCGTCATCCGGCCAGGATCCCGATGCCGTGCGCGCGTACGGCGAAGCGGTGGCGCAATCCACCTTCATGCGCGACCTGCACGCGCGGCGCCTGCCATTCGAATGGGCCCCCACGCAGCTCGTGAGTGACGACCCGGCCAAGGCGCTGGGCCGCGCCGCGCCGGGAGACTATCTGTGGACGCGCTTGCGCCGCATCGTGCCCCCGGCGACCACCGAGCTGGACCTGGTCTCTCCCTACTTCGTGCCCACCGAATCGGGCGCGGCTTTCTTCGCCGACCTGGCGCGCCGCGGGGTGCGGGTGAGCATCCTCACCAATTCCCTGGAAGCAACCGACGTTCCGGCGGTCCACTCCGGCTATGCCCGCTGGCGCGAGCCCTTGCTCGCCGCCGGCGTTCACCTGTTCGAACTCAAGCGCGAATCCGCCGCCCCGCGGGTTCGGAGTCATCTGCTGGGCGGCAGCTCTTCCTCCAGCTTGCACGCCAAGACTTTCGTGGTGGACCGCAGGTTCCTGTTCGTCGGGTCCTTCAACTTCGATCCGCGTTCGGCCCGATTGAATACCGAGCTTGCGTTCGTCATCGACAGTCCGGCGCTCGCGACGGCCATGAGCGAGAGGTTCGCCCAGCGGGTGCAGGCGCAGGCGTACAGCGTGCACCTGGCAGACGGCAGCCTGTACTGGATGGAACAGCTTCCGGGAGGCGACAGGCGCTACGACCAGGAGCCACACGCCGGATTCTGGCGGCGCCTCGGTGTCGCCTTCTTTTCGCTGCTGCCGATCGAAGGTCTGCTGTGACCCGGACGGGCAGTTGCAGCGTCAGGTGTTGGTCTGCTCCGGCGGCACCCGGGCCGGCAGCGATTGCGCGTCGTCGCCGGTCGCGGACACCGCCGGGGGCTCCATTCCGAGCAGGTAGCTGGTCATGCTCAGGGAGCCCATGGTGCAGCCTTGGGTGAAGGGCTTCGCGACTTCGCCGGCCGCGCTGCACAGTCCCGCCAGGTAGGCAAGCGGAAGGAAGTGCTCGGGCGTCGGCACGGCCAGCTGGTAGTCGGGATGGTTCTCCACCGCCCCGAGCGCAGCGGGATTCGACGTCATGAGGGCCTTCACGTGCTGGTCGAAGCGCTGGTTCCAGTCGAAGCCGCCCTCGCCATACGACCACTGCACGCGTCCGAGGTTGTGCACCACGTTGCCGCTGCCCACGATGAACACACCGCGCTCGCGCAGCGGCGCCAGCTGGGCGCCGAGCTCGAGGTGGTAGGCGAGGGGCTCGCCGCCGTGGATGGACAGCTGCAGCACCGGGATGTCCGCTGCCGGGAACAAGTGGGCAAGCACCGACCAGGTCCCATGATCCAGGCCCCAGCTGTCGTGGTCCAGGCCGACATGACCCGGGCGAACGACGTCGGCGATCTCTTGCGCGATCTCCGGGCTGCCGGGAGCCGGATACTGGAAGGCGAACAGTTCCGCCGGGAAACCGTAGAAATCATGGATGACCCGCGGTTGCGGCATGGCCGTCACCGCGGTGGACTGGATGAACCAGTGCGCCGAGACCACCAGCACCGCGCGCGGCCGCGGCAACGCCCGGCCCAGGGCGCGCCAGGCGCGCGTGAAATCATTGACCTCCAGCGTGTTCATCGGTGAGCCGTGGCCGATGAAGGCCGCGGGCATGCGGAACGGTGAGTTCATGGCGAGTTCCTCGCGACTGCGGGCGGCGTGGCTGTCCCTTGCCGCCGGTGGGCTTCGGCCAGCATTTCACGCAGGGTTTGTCGTTCCTCGATCAATTCGCGGTGTTCTTCCGGCAGGGCGCGCACCGCCTGTTCCGCGGAGAGCAGGTTGCCATATGCAGCCTGGCGCGCGGCAGGGGGCGCGGCAGCGTCCAGGTCCTGCCAGGCCGCCAGGCTGCGGCGCAGCCGGCTCACCGCCGTCTTCGCCTTGCCCTTGGGGCTCAGCAGCGACAGCAGCACCGTCAGCACCAGGATGCCGACGATCGCGGCGAGTGACTGCAGGGTGGAGATCTCGATCACCTTGACCGGTTGGCCGTCGTTGATGAAGCCCAGCTTGTTCTCGTGCAATGCATGCAGCACCAGCTTTACGCCGATGAAGGCGAGGATCGCAGCCAGCCCGTACGACAGGTACAGCAGCCGCTCGAGCAGCGCTTCCACCAGGAAGAACAACTGACGAAGGCCCAGCAGCGAAAAGGCAGTGGCGGTGAAGACGATGAACACATCGTCGGTCAGCCCGAAGATCGCCGGGATCGAGTCGAGCGCGAACAGGATGTCCGTCAGCCCCAGTGCGATGATGACCGCGACCATGGGCGTCATGCGGCGCTTGCCGTCCTCCATCGTGAACAGCTTGTCGCCGTCATAGGTGGCGGTGGTGGGCAGCAGCGCCCGCGTCATGCGCAAGACGATCCCGTCCTGCGCGTCGCCGTGGCGCTTGTCCTCCGGCACCAGCATGTGCCCCGCCGTGACCAGCAGCAGCACGCCGAAGATGTAGAACACCCACGAGAAGCGCTCGATCAGCGCGGCGCCGACGAAGATGAACCCGGAGCGCGCCAGCAAGGCGATCACGATCCCGATCAGCAAGGCCTTCTGCTGGTCTTCCCGCGGCACCTTGAAGCTGCTCATGATCACCAGGAACACGAACACGTTGTCGACCGAGAGGGCCTTTTCCGTCAGGTAACCGGCGAAATACTCCAGGCCAAGTTCGCTGCCGCCGAACACGAAGACGGCGCCGCCGAACAGCAGCGCCACGCCGACATAGGCGGCCGACCACCGGGCGGCCTCGCCAAGTGTCGGCACGTGCGCGGTGCGGATATGGAAGAAGTAGTCGAACAGCAGCAGCGCCAGGATCAGCCCGAGCGTCAGCTCCCAGACCAGCGGTGGATGTGTCATGTCGTCCGCTTCGGGTCAGGGCCGGTGCATCCGGCGTCGAAGCTGCTCGACCTCTTCGATGAGGTCGGCGGTCAGGGCGGCCAGCTGCGGGTCGGCGTCGAAGCCGGTCTCGAGCCAGGCGACCCGGCGCGCCCGCACCAGGGTCGCGCTGTCGAAGCGCCATTCCCCGGTGGCCGGGTTCACCTGCAGCACGCCGGCGTCGACGCGCTCGCGCACCCAGCCGACCTGCATGCCGCACGCCCGCGCGACGTCTTCGATGGTGAAGGCTGCATCGCCCAGCACCTCGCCATGGTGGATCTGCTTGTGCTCCATCGTCAGCCTCCGGCAGCGTGGCGGGGATCGTAGCCGGGAAAGGCCTGCGCCAGCGTCGCGTAGGCCGCGCGTTGGGCAGCGTTTTCGGGCGCTGGAAGCGCGACCTCCAGCTCGAGGTAGAGGTCGCCCGGCTCGGAGCCCGGGATGCCGCGGCCCTTGAGCCGCAGCTTGCGCCCGGGCTTCCATCCCGCCGGCACCTTGACCTCGGCCTCGCCCGACGGGGTGGCCACGATCACCGACGCGCCCAGCGCCGCCTCCCAGGGCGCGAGCGCCAGGCGCTGGTACACGTCCCGTCCTTCGGCACGCCAGCGGGCATCGGGCTTGAAGACCACCTCCAGCAGCAGGTCGCCCGGCGGGCCGCCGTTGAACCCGGGCCCGCCGCGCCCGGCCAGCCGGATGTGCTGCCCCTCGCGCACCCCCTTGGGAATGCTCACCTCGAGGTGGCGGTCCTCGTTGACGACATGGCCGGTGTCGTCGAGCCGCGCGCTGCGCAGTGCGATCGTGCGCTGGACCCCCGTGTACACATCCAGCAGGTCGAGCTCGATCTTCGCGTGGTGGTCGTCCCCGCGAACCGGGACCGACTGGCGCGCCCCGGACGGACCGGATCCCGCGCTGCGCTGCCGGGCGGCACGCCCGAACAGCTGTTCGAAGAAGTCGCTGAACTCGGCCTCTTCCCCCGGACGTGACGAGTATTCGAAGCCGGCGTCCCAGTTCGGCGGCGGCCGGAAATCATGGCCGGCGCTCGCCTGCGGCTGGCTGCCGAGCTGGTCGTATGCCGCACGTTTTTCCGGGTCGGAGAGAACCGCGTTGGCTTCGTTCACCTCCGCCATGCGGGCGGCGGCGTTGGGTTCCTTGCTGACGTCCGGGTGGAACTTGCGCGCGAGCTTGCGGAACGCCTTCTTGATGTCGGCGTCGGTCGCGCCCTTGTCCACGCCCAGTACCTTGTAGTAGTCCTTGAACTCCATGCAGAGCCTCGGTGTTTTTGCTGACGCAGGAAGTCCACGCGTCGCTCACGGCAAGTGTAGATTGAAGTCGCGGTTTGATCAGGCCCGAACACCCCGCGGGGACCGCGAACGTCTGGACCGGAGCGCCGCCCTCCACCTGACGCCCTGCGGCCGCTGTTCAGTGCGCCGTCTGGCCGCCGTCGATGGTGAAGACCTGGCCGGTGGCGAAACTGGCCAGTGGCGAACACAGGAACAGCACCATGCCGGCCATCTCCTCGGGCTGGCCGGCGCGACCCAGCAGCGGGCCGGCCAGCACGGCATCGCGCATCGCCGGGTCGTCCAGCCAGCGGCGTGTCATCGGGCTTTCCACCAGGCCCGGCGCCAGGGCGTTGACCCGTATGCCGGACTTCGCATAGTCGATGGCGGCCGCGCGCGTGAGACCTATGACGCCGTGCTTGGCCGCGACGTAGGGCGCCATGCCCGGGTCGGCGATCAGACCCGCAACCGAGGCCGTGTTGACGATGGCCCCGCCGCCCGCGCCCACCATGTGCCGTATCTCGTGCTTCAGGCACAGGAAGACGCCGCGCAGGTCGACCGCAAGCACGCGGTCGAAGACATCGTCCTCCTGCTGGTCCAGCGGAGCGGTCGGCGGCAGCATGCCGGCGTTGTTGAACGCGCAGTGCAGTCCGCCATAGGTGCTGACGGCGCGGCCGACCAGCGCCTCGACCTCGGCAGCGTCGGCCACGTTGGTGCGCACGAACAGGGCCTCGCCACCTTCGGCCTCGATCATCTCCACCGTTTGCGTCGCCTGCTCGCTCAAGTCGCCGATGACGACCTGAGCGCCGTGACGGCTGAACGCCAGCGCGGTGGCGCGGCCGATGCCCGTGCTTGCGCCGGTGACCAGCACGACCTTGGCGTGGAAGTCGAACACGTCCTTGTCCATGGCTCGCTCCAGAAAGCAGGATGAAATCGCCTGTGTCCAGGCGGCGGGCCATCTTGCGTTGAAGTCCGCGCATGGTCAATCGCGACCGTAGTGGAGCGG
>JAQGMY010000014.1 GCA_028292105.1 Ramlibacter sp. | reverse complement strand
GGCGCCGCATCGCTGTGATGCGGAATTGTCAAACATCGCTCGCGATGCGTGTGCCTACAATCGTGCTCCAACGGCTCTCACTCTGGAGCCGATTTCTTTTTGCGCGAGGAAGCAGGCAATGGCTCAGATCGAGGCGACATCGCCGCACACCATGAACACCTACGGGCGGCTGCCGATCGCGCTCGACCACGGCCAGGGTGTGTACGTCTGGGACACCAACGGCAAGCGCTACCTCGACGGGCTGGCCGGCATCGCGGTGAACACGCTGGGCCACAACCACCCCAAGCTGGTGCCGGCACTGCAGGACCAGCTGGCGAAGATCATCCACAGCAGCAATTACTACCACGTGCCCAACCAGGAAAAGCTGGCGGCCAAGCTGGTGCAGCTGTCCGGCATGACCAACGTGTTCTTCTGCTCCACCGGCCTGGAAGCCAACGAGGCAGCGCTCAAGCTGGCGCGCAAGTTCGGGCACGACCGCGGCATCGAACGCCCGGAGATCGTCGTCTACGAGAAGGCCTTCCACGGCCGCAGCATCGCCACCCTTTCGGCCACCGGCAACGAGAAGGTGCAGCAGGGCTTCGGCCCGCTGGTGGAAGGCTTCATCCGCGTGCCCATGAACGACATCGACGCGCTGCGCCAGGCCACCGACGGCAACCGCAACGTGGTCGCGGTGTTCTTCGAAACGATCCAGGGCGAAGGCGGCATCAACGCGATGCGGGTCGACTACCTGCAGAAGGTGCGGGAGATGTGCGACCAGCGCAACTGGCTGATGATGATCGACGAAGTGCAGTGCGGCATGGGCCGCACCGGCAAGTGGTTCGCGCACCAGTGGGCCGGCATCGTGCCGGACGTGATGCCGCTGGCCAAGGGCCTGGGCTCGGGCGTGCCGATCGGCGCGGTGGTGGCCGGCCCCCGCGCCGCCGACATCTTGCAGCCCGGCAACCACGGCACCACCTTCGGCGGCAACCCGCTCGCCATGCGCGCGGGCATCGAGACGCTGCGCATCATGGAAGAAGACAACCTGCTGGAGAACGCCTCCAGTGTCGGCGCGCACCTGAAAGGCGCACTGGCGCGCGAGCTCGGCGGCCTCAAGGGCGTGATCGAGATCCGCGGGCAGGGCCTGATGCTGGGCATCGAACTGGCCAAACCCTGCGGCGTGTTGACGCAACGTGCCGCCGACGCCGGCCTGCTGATCAGCGTGACCGCCGACACCGTGGTGCGTTTGTTGCCCCCCCTCATCATGACGAGCGCCGAGGCCGACGAACTGGTCGGCATCCTGGCGCCGCTGGTGAAGGACTTCCTGTCCGCATGACCATGGCCGTCAGACACTTCCTGCAGTTCAGCGACTTCAGCACCGAGGAACACGAATGGATCTTCCAGCGTGCCGCGGCGATCAAGCGCAAGTTCAAGGCGTACGAGAAGTACCACCCGCTCGCGGACCGGACGCTGGCGATGATCTTCGAGAAGGCCTCCACGCGCACCCGTGTGAGCTTCGAAGCCGGCATGTACCAGCTGGGCGGATCGGTGGTGCACCTCACGACCGGCGACAGCCAGCTCGGGCGCGCCGAGCCGATCGAGGACAGCGCCAAGGTGATCAGCCGCATGGTCGACCTGGTGATGATCCGCACCTTCGGCCAGGACAAGATCGAGCGCTTCGCCGAGCACTCGCGCGTGCCGGTGATCAACGGCCTCACGAACGAATTCCATCCGTGCCAGATCCTGGCCGACATCTTCACCTTCATCGAACACCGCGGGTCCATCCAGGGCCGCGTGGTCGCGTGGGTGGGTGACGGCAACAACATGGCCAACACCTGGCTGCAGGCCGCCGAGCTCCTGGGCTTCACGGTGCACCTGAGCACGCCCAGCGGCTACGAGGTCGACCAGGCCATCGCCGGCATCCGCAGCAGCGAGAGCTACAAGGTTTTCGCCGACCCGATGGAAGCCTGCCGCGGCGCCGACCTGGTGACCACGGACGTCTGGACCAGCATGGGCTTCGAAGCGGAAAACGAGGAGCGCCGGGAAGCCTTTGCCGACTGGTGCGTGGACGCCGACATGATGCGGGTGGCCAAGGCCGACGCCTTGTTCATGCACTGCCTGCCCGCGCACCGCGGCGAGGAGGTGCAGGCCGACGTGATCGACGGGCCGCAGTCGGTGGTGTGGGACGAGGCCGAGAACCGGATGCACGTGCAAAAGGCGCTGCTCGAATTCCTGCTGCTCGGGCGTGTCACTGGCTGAATGTCGTTGTAGGGTGTGCAGCTTGCTGCGCACCGGCGCTGGTGCGCAGCAAGCTGCACACCCTACGCGGACCCCTCGCGCTCAGTTCATCGGCGCCGAACTGCCGAAGCGCCCGCCGTTCGCCGGCCCCGCGACCTTGCCGATCTTGATCAGCCGCTGCTCCACCGCGAAGACGGTGCGCCCCAATTCCTGCGCCACCTGCTTGACCGGGATGCCGGCATCGAAAGCGATCTCCAGCGCCGAGTCTTCCTGCGGCGACCAGGCCTTGCCCGCGTTGGGCGGCAAGGCGGCGCGACGCGGCCGCGGCGGCTCGGGCGCACCGGCGTTCGCCGCGGCCGCCTCGAGTGCCCGTGACACCGCATGCAAGGCGCGGATCACCGGCGGGGCGTTGTATGGGCTGTCCTCCGGCATGGCCTCCCCGGTGACGGGATGGATGCCCTGGGCCAGGGTGTCGATCATCTGGCGCGCGATCTGCAGTTCCATGAAAGCCTCCTTCGGGCAAGGTGGTGGTGGCGGTCGGCTGTATCTGCATACAGTCCTTCCGAAACGGCCGCGCCGCTGCTTGCGTTGACGTTCCTATGTCACAGCCTTCCACCGACCATCCGTGCTTGCGATGCGGCGCCTGCTGCGCCTGCTACCGGGTCGACTTCGCCGTATTCGAGATGCAGGGGATGGGCGGCACCGTGCCCGACGGCCTTGCGGTGGAAGTCACCGGCAACACCTGGCGCATGCGGGGTACGGACCACGTGCCGATCCGTTGCGCCGCCCTGACCGGCAAGGTCGGCGAAAAGGCCGCTTGCGCGATCTACGAGTGGCGGCCCAGTCCGTGCCGTGAACTGGAGCCGGGGAGCTTCGGCTGCGAGAAGGCGCGGGCCCGGCACGGCATGGCGGCGCTGGAAGAGGGCCTGGTGTAGGCGTTGGTCATGGTGCGCAAGCGAAGCTTGCACACCCTACGCATCCGCCCGGTAAGGGTGCGAGCATCGCCCGTCACAACCATGCCCCGTAGGGTGTGCGGGCACCGCCCGCGCACCACCGTTCACGAATAAAGCCACCGCTGGTCCAGCAAGCGCTCGCCCAAGGCCCTGAGCGCCAGGTTGCGCCCCCAGCGCAAGGCCCCGCCCGCATGGAAGATCGTTCCATTGCGACGCGATTGCTCCTGCACCTTCGCCACGCGTTCCCAGCGATTGAGGGCATAGCGGCGCAGC
>JAQGMY010000012.1 GCA_028292105.1 Ramlibacter sp. | reverse complement strand
GGATCGCCCGCGCCAGCCAGCGGTGTTCTATCAGTCGCACGCCGAACATGCGCCCCCACTGGAAGATCAGCCCGTCGGCGATCAGGAGGCCGCACCAGGCCACCGCGATCAGCGCCCACGGCGCCATCACGTTCGACAAGGTGAGCGCCGCCGCCGTCACCAGCAGGACGTCCTCGTTCATCGGCAAGCCGAAGCCGCTGGCCACCAGGACGCCGAACACGAGTGCGTAGGCGGGCAACCCTTGCAGGGACTGCAGGAAGGCGAGCGCGGACTCGAACATGCCGCCATTCTGGCAAATGGAGGAGCGGGCAAGGCGCCCCAAGAGCCCGACGGCCATCAGGCCCTGCGTACACTTGCGCCGTGAACGCTTCCTGCTTTATCGCGAATGCCGAGTACTGGACCTATCGCTTCGGCGGCTTCGTGCTGCTGAACGTCCTCGACGATCCCGCCTGGCTGGCATTGATGTTCTGCTGAACAGCGCCGCGCGCAAGCCAGGCCATCAATGAAGTTCCACTGCCGCGTCGCTCCACTGCTCCTGCCGGTCCTCTTGTGGCCGTTGTCCGGCGCCCAGGCTGCGGCCGCGCCGGCTTTCGACGTGGCCTACCGCGCCTGGGACGTGGTGACCGACATCGCCCGGCACAATGGCGATCCACGCATCAGCGGCGACTGCGGCAAGACCTTCCGGCCTTTCGTCACCCCGGCGCTGCGCCGGCAGTCGAAGCAGGAGCAGGAAACTGCGGCTGTCGCCTGCCACGAAACGGCCCGTGCCGTGTGTGCCGACCGGGGGCTGCGACGGACCGCCGAAATGGCCGCCAAGTGCGAGGAATTCAGGTAGCCAGGAGCACGGGAGCCTGTTCCACAAATTGAAAAAGGGAGCCTCGGCTCCCTTTTGTTTGCGGCGCAGGGCCGGTCAGCCCGGCGCCTGGGCGCCGCCGTCCGGCGAATCCGCAGCCGGCGCCTCGGGTTCAGCGACCGCGGTGATGTGCGGCTTGCGGCCTGGTTGCACCGCATGCGTTGCACCCGGCGCGATCTCTTCGTGCCGGTGCTTCTTTTCCTGCTGCACCTTCTTGTCGTGCGCGACGTTCCGCGGATCGGTCACTTGCGGTCATCCTTCTTCAGTGCATCCTGCACGTCGCCGACCGCCTTCTGCGCCTTGCCTTCGGCCTGCTTGAGCAAGCCCTTGGCTTCCTGCTCGCGGTTTCCCGTCACCTGCCCGGCGGTTTCCTGCACCTTGCCGAGTGCGTCCTTGCCCAGACCCGTTGCTTGATTCTTGTTCATGTCGAACCTCTCTCACCATGTGGATCAGCCGAATGAGCCGGAAGGCTCTCGAGGCTGCCGGTACCACGGTGCGCCCGGACGGTTGGGCATGCGGACAGGTTTCGACCCTGTTGTGCGTGGGTGATGTCCTACGGCTGAGCCTGTGGGGCCAGCAAGCACCTGGCGGTGACGTCAATGCTCGATCAGGACCACGGCGGCTTCACCCTTCTGCAGGAAGCCGAGTGCGGCAGCAGCCGACTTGCTCAAGTCGATGATGCGATCGCGCATGCGCGGGCCGCGGTCGTTGATGCGCACGACCACCTCGCGGCCGTTGGCGACATTGCGCACGCGCACCTTGGTGCCGAACGGAAGCGTCAGGTGCGCCGCGGTGAGGCCGTTCATGTCAAAGCGCTCTCCGCTCGACGTGCGCTTGCCATGGAACTTCAGTCCGTACCAGGAGGCCTGGCCGCGCCCGAGTTCGGCGTCCGGCGAGGGTGCGAGTTGAACCGGGTCCGGTCCCGGCGTACCGGTTTCCTGCGCTGCCGCGCGCCCGGCCAGGATCGTCGACAACACGGCCACTGCCAGCAGCCCACCCACATGGCGCCCAATCGCCGGCGCCCTCACAAGCAAGGGGAAACAGAACTGTTCATGGGCGCATTGTAGGAAAAGGCGCGCGGGGCTCCGGCTGAGCTAGCCTTGGAAGGGTCGCGGTGTGCCACATGCCCCCGCAGCGCGGCCGTCCGGGCAAAGCACCGAGAATCGGGCGATGAAAGTACCTCCCCGCCTCCAGACCCTCATGGCCGAAGGCCTGATCGACAGCGTCGTGCGCCAGCTCAAGAGCGGCAAGGAAGCCGATGTCTACGTGGTGCGTTCCGGTGAGGAAACCTGTGCCGCCAAGGTCTACAAGGAAGCCCACAAGCGCAGTTTTCGCCAGGCCGTGGACTACACCGAGAACCGCAAGGTGCGCAACAGCCGCCAGGCCCGGGCCATGTCCAAGCGCACGACCTTCGGCCGCCAGCAGCAGGAGGCCGCCTGGCAGAGCGCCGAAGTGGATGCCTTGTACCGGCTGGCCGCCGCTGGAGTGCGCGTTCCGCGGCCGATCAACTTCCACGACGGCGTGCTGCTGATGGAACTGGTGGCCGACGAGCACGGCGACGCCGCGCCGCGCCTGAACGACCTCGACTTCACCGCGGCGCAGGCACGCCAGCACCACGCCGCGCTGATCGGCGAAGTCGTGCGCATGCTTTGCGCGGGCGTGATCCATGGCGACTTGTCGGAGTTCAACATCCTGCTCGCCGCGGACGGGCCGGTGATCATCGACCTGCCGCAGGCGGTGGATGCCGCGGGCAACAACCATGCTGCCCGCATGCTGATGCGGGACGTGGACAACTTGCGCAACTACTTCGGCCGGTATGCGCCGGACTTGCTGGCGACGCGGTTCGGGCCGGAGATGTGGGCGCTTTACGCCAGCGGCGTGCTGTCCCCGGAGATCCCGCTGACCGGCCGCTACGAGCCCGCGCCCGGGGCCGTGGACCTCTCGGGCGTGCTGCGCGAGATCGAGGATGCGCGCCTGGAAGAGTCGGCGCGGCTCCTGCGCATGGCCTGAGCCCTTTTCACGAAGCCCCTCAGTCGAACCAGATCACCCCAAGGTAGGCGTCCTTCCCGGCCACGCGCCGCGCCGTGACGGTGCCCTCCTGGATCTTCCTGGTGCCGGGATGAACCCAGCTGAAGTTGACGACGGAGTCCTTGCCGGTCGTCTTCAGGTTGTGGATCGTTTCCTGCACGAAGGCCTTGTTGTTCGCGTCGCGGGCCTCGAGCATGTGCTTGCCGACCATCTTCGGATTGTCGGAGTGAGCGAGCATGTTGCCGTCGAATTCGATCAGGATGACGTATGCCGTGCCGCGCTTCCACTTGCCGCCCTGGTTGAAGTCGGAGGCGGCACCCGTCATGCCCTTGCTGGTGACGACGGCATAGGCCTCCTCCAGCATGGTCTTGGCGGATGCTTGCGCAAAGGCCAGACCGGAGGTGGCGAGCAGGATCATGGTTGCCGCAAAAAGGCGGATGATTCTCATGGTTGTTCCTTGGAAGCGCCCGGATGAAGCGCAAATCCAATGTACGGGACATGTTTCAAGACGTAAACGCCCCGGGCTGCCGCCAGTCCGCTCCCCAACGGTCGAACCGTGACGAAGTTCGCAAAGCGCCGGGATTCGGCTGCGGGCGGGTGCGAGCGACCCTGCCGGCGCGCGTTTGGCGCTCCAGCCGGCGACACCCAGGTCCATGGGAAAATCCAGTGCATGCCCCTGCCTCGCCCCGAGACTGCTGCGCTCGTTCACACGTCCTTCTACAAGTTCACGCCATTGGCGCAGCCGCAAGAGCTGGCTGCGGTGTTGCGTGAGCTGGTTTCGGGCCAGGCGGCCGGCGGCCTGACCGGCAGCGTCCTGGTTGCCGCCGAGGGCATCAACGGCATGTTGGCGGGTTCCCCGGCCGCGGTGGAAAGCTTCGAACAAGCGCTCCAGCACGCGCCAGCGTTCGCCGGCGCCTTCACCGGCATCGCGTTCAAGCACAGCGCGTGCACCACCAGGCCGTTCGGCAAGTTGAAAGTGCACGTCAAGAAGGAGATCGTGCCGCTCGGCGTCGACGGGGTGGACGCGTGCATCACCGGCACCCAGGTCAGCCCTCTGGACTGGGGGGACCTGATCAGGCAACCGGACGTGGTGCTGCTGGACAACCGCAACAGCTTCGAATACCGGCTGGGGCACTTCGAGGGTGCGATCGATCCGCAGGTGAGCAATTTCCGCGACTTCCCCGATTACGTGCGGACCCATGCCGCGGCATGGAAGGCCGGGGGCAAGCGGGTGGCGATGTATTGCACTGGCGGCATCCGCTGCGAGAAGACCAGCGCCTGGATGCTGGACCTGGGCCTGCCCTCTTACCAGCTGGAAGGCGGCATCCTCAATTACTTCCGGCAGGTGCCGGACCCGGGGCGCGACTGGCAAGGGGAGTGCTTCGTGTTCGACAACCGCGTCGCACTCGACGCCGGCTTGCAGGAAACCGCGACCACGCTGGAAGACGTGTACCAGGCCGAAAGCGACGGCGCCTGGCGGCTGCAGCGGGCGGTGCGACTCGCCGCGGCCGACGGAGAATAGCCGTGCTGCCGATGCGCGATGGGGTCAGTGCGAGCCAGGTGGCCCTGCCCGCAGGGCACTGGACGTGCATGCTCGACTTCCTGGTGGAAAGGTTTCCCGCCGTTTCCGCGGTCGACTGGGCCGGTCGCATTGCTTGCGGTGACGTGGTCGACGCGAATGGCCGCGTGATCGCGGCGCGGCAGGCTTACGCGCCGCACGGCAAGCTCTTCTACTACCGCACGGTCCCGAACGAGGTTCCCAATACCGCGCAGGCCAGCGTGCTGTTCGAGGACGAACTCCTGGTCGCGGCCGACAAGCCGCATTTCCTGCCGGTCACGCCGTCCGGGCAATATCTGCAGGAGACACTGCTGATCCGGTTGCGCCGGCAGCTCGGCGTGCCGACGCTCACACCTTTGCACCGCATCGACAGGGAAACCGCCGGCGTGGTGCTGTTCGCCAAGCAGCCCGGGTTCTGCGCCGCCTACCAACCCCTGTTCGCCGCGCGCCAGGTTGCCAAGCACTATCAGGCCATCGCGCCCAGTGACGCGCGGCTGCGGTTCCCTCTGACCCGCACCAGTACTTTGCGGACCAGCGATCACTTCATGCAGATGCACGAGGCCGAGGTGCCGGCCGGCGCGAAGCCGAACGCGCACACCGAAATCGAGCTGATGGAAACGCGCGGCCGGTGGGCCCGCTATCACCTGCGGCCCCTGAGCGGCAAGCGCCACCAGTTGCGGGTGCACATGGCGGCTCTCGGCTTGCCCATCCTGGGAGACCGCATCTACCCCAGCTTGCTGGCGCAAGGGGGCGACGAGCCAGCCAACCCGCTGAGGCTGCTGGCCGCCAGCATCGAGTTTCGCGACCCGATCAGCGGCGAAGAACGTTGCTTTGCCAGTGGTCGGCAGCTGCACTTTCCGGCATCGGGCTGATCCGCCATGCCATCCAGACTTGCAGCCCGAGCCTGAGCGTGTTCGATCGAAGGATGGAGGCTTGAAGTGATCGTGGTCTTCTGGTTGGAACATCGCCCCGAGGGCAGCAGTCCGCACGCGCATAGCTTCGCGCCCGACGCGCTGTCGGACGCGCTGAAATTCGCCGAGGGGCTGCGCGCGCGCCGCCGGCAAGGCGAGCCGATCACGCACGTGGCGATCCAGTCCGAGCTGGCCCAGAACGTTGGAGCGGCGGGAGTCAGCGATCCGGCCGGAGACTATGCGCACTACAAGCGCCGCATCGACCCCGCCATCCCGCTCGGGCGGCCGTCGGGTTCGGTGGGAGACGGCTAGGGCGTGCGGGGGGCGTGTCGGTCGGCGCCTAAGCGTGCGGCGAATCGACGGTCGGCATCTGGTCGAGCGCCAGCGCCGCCAGCCGCAGCGCACCGTCCAGGCTGCGCGCGCCGGCGATGAAGAGGTTCACGTGGCAGAAGACGGCATCGCCAACGCCAGTCGCGCCGGCCAGCTGCTCGTCGCGCAGCCCGCCCCAGGCGGACGGCAGGTCCATGCGGGAGGCGAACGAGCCCATCGCCGCCGGCACCGTGCGGATCTGGTACTGCGCACGGGTGGACTCCGGATAGACGACCAGCAGCACCTCGGGCATCTCGTCGACCACCACCCGCGTCCACGGCATGCCGCCTTCGCGCAGGAGCAGCACCCGGCCGTCCTGCAGGCGCTCGCCGCGGCGCACGCTGTCGGCGGCCAGCACCTGCCCGACTGAGCGCAGCACGAAGCGCTGCAGGGATCGGCTGACGACCGCCATCGCTTCGTGGAAGCGCTGCAGCTGCAGGGCGGCGACGGCGGCAGGGGCGAGCCCTTTTTCCTCCATCCAGGTGCTGTTCAGGAGCGAGATCTGGCTCGACAAGCCGATCACACCGGGAGCGACGTCGGCCGCGCCGTTGTCGACCAGGTCGATGTACCGGACCATCGCGCCATCGAGGTCCGCGGCGATCTTCGCGACCAGCTCCGGCTGCAGCTCATGCCCGAGCGCCTGTGCCGCCTGGCGCACATAGGCGCGCCCGTATTCACGCCAGACCAGCCCGGCACCGGCGAAAGCTTCGGCGCGAACCGGCTGGCCGTCCGGATCGACCCGCATGCGCGCGCCCTCGAAGCCGCGCTGGTGATGATCGAACCGGCCGCGCGGGGCGTCCCAGACGCCGCCGACGTCGACCACGAAATCGGCGCGGTCGATCGCCGCCGGATCGCGGGTGCGGATGATCTGGTGGTCCGCAAAGACTGCGGCGAGCACGGCGACGCCGAAGACATCGTCGGCGTGGAAGGTTCCGTCATGGGTGGCGATCAGGTGCGTCATACGCTTCGCAGCCTAACCGGATCGGCGCTCGCCGATTCCGGGGCCGCTGCCTGCAGCGCCTGCTTGGCATGCCGGCGGTTGTTGCACTCCCCGTGGCTGATCGCCAGGTTCTCGATGTGGCTGCTGCCGCCTTCCGCCAAGGGGGTGATGTGTTCCAGCGTGGCATCGGCGGGCGCCACCGGCTGCCCGCAGACCCAGCAAGGCACCACCCCGTGCAGCTGGCGGGCGACAGTGCGGTAGATCTTGCTGCGGGTCAAGGCAAGGCGACTCATGCATTCATCCTGTGGCGGCTGCTCGTCCCATCACGTCGGCCCCGCGGGCCGGCCGGGGTCGGAGAAGGACCGGCGCGGGACTGGAAGATGGCTGACGGCGCCACGCGCCTGCGCGAGCGCCACAATGCAGGCACCATGCGCCGCCGCCTGATGATCGCAGGTCTTTCCAGCTTGCCCGTCCAGCGCCTGTTCGCGCAGGAGCAGCGGCCGCGGCCGCACTACAAGGTCTCCGCCGGCCAACTGTTCGAAGCCATGGCGGCGCGCTTTCCGGTGCGCCTGGGCCTGGCGGGCATCCTGCAATTGCAGGTCAGCGCACCCCGCCTGCTGCTCCTGCCGGCCCGCAACCGCGTCGGCGCCACGCTGCTCACGCAGCTCGATGGCGTGCAGCTGCCGCAGCGCAGCTCGGGCGAACTGGACCTGCTGTTCGCGCTGCGCTACGAGGCAGCGGACCAGACCGTGCGCGCGCATCATCCGGAAATCGCGGATTTGCGCTGGCCGGGCCTGCCGGCGGAGACGCGGCCGGCGTTGCAGGCGCTGCTGCCTGCCGTCGCACCGCGGCTGGGCGAGCTCGTGCTGCACAAGTTCTCGCCCGCGCAACTGGCGGTTGCGCAGACCATGGGCTTCGAGCCGGAGGAGTTCACGGTGATGGACGATGGCTTGATGATCTTCTTCGGGCCCAAGGCGCGCGGCTGAATCCTCACAGCTCGGTGCGCAGGCTCCAGATTTCGGGAAACAGCTCCACCTCCAGCATCTTCTGCAGGTAGCTGACACCACCGGTGCCGCCGGTGCCGCGCTTGAAGCCGATCACGCGCTGCACGGTGGTGACGTGGCGAAAGCGCCAGAGCCGGAAGGCGTCTTCCAGGTCGGTCAGCTCCTCGCCCAGCTGGTACAGGTCCCAGTACTTCTTCGGGTCGCGGTACACCGTGAGCCAGGCCTGCTTGACGCCTTCGCTGGCCTGGTACGGCTGGGTCCAGTCGCGCTCCAGCCTGTCCGCGGGCACCTCGATGCCGCGGCGCGCCAGCAGGCGCAGCGATTCGTCGTACAGCGAGGGAGATTCGTAGGCTTGCTGCACCATCGCCAGCAGCTCGGGCCGGTGCGCGTGGGGCTTGAGCATCGCCGCGTTCTTGTTGCCCAGGGAAAACTCGATGCAGCGGTACTGGTAGCTCTGGAAGCCGCTCGACTGCGCCAGGAAGGGCCGCATCGCGGTGTACTCCGGCGGCGTCATGGTGGCCAGCACGTCCCAGGCGTGCACCAGCTGCTCCATGATGCGGCTGACGCGCGCCAGCATCTTGAAGGCCAGCGGCAACTGGTCACTCGCCACGCATTCGATCGCCGCGCGCAGCTCGTGCAGCATCAGCTTCATCCACAGCTCGCTGGCCTGGTGCTGGACGATGAACAGCATCTCGTCGTGATGCGGCGACAGCGGTTGTTGCGCCGTCAGCACCTGGTCGAGATGCAGGTAGTCGCCATACGTCATGGAGGCGCGGAAATCGAGCTTGGCGCCCTCCTCGGCGACGATGCCCTCGGTGCTGGTCGTGTTCATGCGGTTTCGGCGGCTTCGCGCTCGAGCACGTCCGCGATGGCCGCCGCCACGTGCTGCAGGTTGTCGGTGCGAAGCCCCGAAACGCACAGCCGCCCCGACGCGACCAGGTAGACGCCGTGCACCTCGCGCAGGCGTTCGACCTGCGCGGGGTTCAGGCCGGTATAGCTGAACATGCCGCGCTGGCGCAGCAGGAAGTCGAACGCGCCTTGCGTGCCGAGGCGGCTGTTCAAGGCCGAGTGCAGGCCGCGCCGCATCTGCAGCATGCGCTCCCGCATGGCGCCCAGTTCCTGCTGCCAAAGGGCCAGCAGTTGGGGAGAGCAAAGCACGTGTTCGACGATTCGCGCGCCATAGGCGGGCGGCGAGGAATAGTTGCGGCGTACCGCGGCCTGCAGCTGCCCGAGCACGCGTTGCGCGGCGTCCTGGCTGGCGCAGACGACGCTCAGGCCGCCGACGCGTTCGCCGTACAGCGAGAAGTTCTTGGAGAAGGAATTGGCGACCAGGAACTCGATGCCCTGCGAGGCCAGTGTCCGCACCGCCCAGGCGTCTTCGTCGAGTCCGTCGCCAAAGCCCTGGTAGGCCATGTCGACGAAGGGCACCAGCCCGCGTTCGGCGACGACGTCGATGACCGCCTGCCAGTCAGCGTGCGTGAGGTCGACGCCCGTCGGGTTGTGGCAGCTGGCGTGCAGCAACACCACCGTGCCCGCGGGCAGGCAACGGAAGGTATCGATCATCGCCTGGACGCGGATGCCGCCGGTGGCCTCGTCGTAGTAGGGATAGCGGCCCACCTCGAAGCCGGCGCCCTCGAACAGCGCCACGTGGTTGTCCCAGGTCGGGTCGCTCACCCACACCTGCCCGGCGGTGCCGTGCTGGCGCAGGAAGTCGGCGCCGACCTTCAGCGCGCCGGAGCCGCCCGGTGACTGCAGGGTGGCGATGCGGCCGCTGAGCACGGCCTCGTGGCCGGCGCCGAACACCAGCGCCTGCACGGCCTGGCGGTAGGCCGGCAAGCCCTCCATCGGGAGGTAGCTGGACGGCCGCTCCTCGCCTGCCACCGCCGCGGTGGCCTGGCGCACGCAATCCAGCACCGGGATGCGGCCGGCGTCGTCGAAGTACAAGCCGATGCCCAGGCTCGCCTTGTGCGGCCGTGCATCGGCCTGGAACAGTTGCATCAGCGACAGGATCGGGTCGCCGGCGTAGGCCGGGACGCGGTCGAACAGGGAGGACGGCTTGCTCATCGTGCGGCACTCACTCGGGCTTGAGGCCGATCGCCTGCGCGATCGCCTTGTACCGCGCCACTTCCTGGCGGTAGTACTGCGCCATCTGCGCGTCGGTCGCCGCCGCCGACACGCGCGGTCCGGTGGACTCCAGTTCCTTGCGCACCTCGGGCTGGCGCAGGGCGTCGGCCAGCGCGGCCTGCAGTTTCTCGACCGCTTCATCCGGCACCGTCTTCGGCACCGCCAGGGCCGCCCAGATGTCGAAGGTAAAGTCGCCGATGCCCGCCGTCTCCGAGACCAGTGGCAACTGGGGAAAGAGCGGGTGCCGCTTGCCGGCGGCCAGCGCCAGCGCCTTGACCTTGCCGGACTGCACCATGCCGAGGACCGGACCGGCCAGCGGCATGAACACGATGTCGATCTGTCCGCCGGCCAGGTCCTGCAGCACCTGCACGCCGCCGCGGTACGGCACGTGCAGCAAGGGCACGTTGGCCTTCTGCGCGAAGTGCTCGCCCACCAGGTGGTACAGCGAACCCTTGCCGACCGAGCCGTAGCTCAGTCGCTTGCCGTCGGCCTTGCGGGCGAGCGCCACCAGCTCCGCGACGTTCTGCGCCGGCAGGTCCTTGCGCGCCAGCAGGATCACGTCGGTGTTGATGATCATCCCGGCCAGGCGCATGTCGTCCGGCTGGAACTTCGCCGAGCTCATGGCCAGCGGCGTCTGGATCAGCTCCATCGGGCTGGCCATCAGGACGCTGTGGCCGTCGTTCTGCGGCGTGAGCACCTTGCCGACGCCGATCAGGCCGCCGGCGCCGCCGAAGTTCTCGACGATGAGCGTCTGGCCGAGTGCCTTCTGCAAAGCCGGCTGGATCTGGCGGGCCATGACATCACTGGGCCCACCCGCGGGATAGGGGACGATCAGGCTCACGGTGTGGTTCGGGAAGCCGGCCGCGGACGCACCCGCTGCCAGGACGAACCCGGTCGCGAGGCCGGCAAGGAGTCGTACGAGTTTCATGAAGATTCCTGCTGTGACGGATGGGAGAGACCTGCGCGTTGCAGCGCATCGAAATCGACTTTTCGCAGCAGGCTGTTCACCTGCCGCACCACGTGGCCGCGCGCGGACGCCTTGCCGCGGTAGGCGAGCCAGGCGGGATCGGCCTCCAGCGCGGCGCGCCGGCGCTCGCGATCGGCCATGTCATCGTAGCCCCACAAGTGCACGACCTCGCCGAGCTCCCCGGCTTCCGTGGTGTACCAGCCGATCGGCTCGCCGAGGTGGCGCGCCTGCACCGGCAGGCCTTCGCAGGCGTAGAGCGACAGGAACTCGCGCAGCAGCCCCACCGGCACCGTGTAGGTTCGCAGGTCGACGATCACGTGCGTGCCTCCCGCAACTGCGCCAGCTGGCCCAGGAAGCTGTCGCGGCGCTCGGGCCAGGGCACGCTCACCACCGCGGAGAGTTCCGCTTCACCGAGTCCCTGGTCCTGCGCACGGCGCAGCAACTGCTGCACGCTGGCGGTCACCGTCATGGTCACGCCGCTGGCGGCAGCGTTGGCCAGCACCGTATCGACGTCCTTGAGCATGGTCGACAGCGCGCCTATCGATTGCGCCTGGGCCTGCAGCATGCGCGGCAGGAACACCTGCAGCGGTTTCGAATCGGCCCAGCCGCCGGCGAGCGCCGGCGCCAGCTTGTCCAGCGCGATACCGTTGCGCGCGGCAAAGGCGACCGCTTCGGCGACGGCCGCCACGGTGGCGGCCACGATGGTCTGGTTGCACAGCTTGGTGGCCTGGCCGCTGCCGGCCGCGCCCATGTGCGTGACGTTGCCGCCGTAGGCGCTCAGCACCGCCACCACTTCCTCCCAGTGGCGCTCGGGGCCGCCGGCCATGATGGCCAGCGTGCCCGCCTCGGCGCCGCCGATGCCGCCGGAGACGGGCGCATCGATCCAGTCCGCGCCGCACAGTTCGTGCAGGCGCTGCGCGAATGCCCGCGTGGCGGCGGGCGAGATGCTGGAATGATCGGCCAGCCAGCGCAGGCCGGTCGCGCTGGCGATGCCGTCGGGACCGAACACGACCGCCTCCACCGAGTCGGCGTCGTACAGGCAGGTGAGCACCGCGTCGGCGCCCTGCGCGGCCTGCCCCGGCGTGTCGAAGCGGCTGGCGCCGAGCGCGACCAAGGCGTCGGCTTTTGCCGCGGACCGGTTCCACACCCGGACTGAATGGCCGGCGGCCAGCAGGCGGCGCACCATGGCGCTGCCCATCAGGCCGAGGCCACAAAAGGCGATGTTCATGCTGCTGCTCCTGGCGTTGGGTCTGTTTCCGGCGGCTCGTACGGCCAGTCGGCGTTGCCCGAATGGGTGACGGCGCCCTCGTGCGTGGGGCCGACAAGGCGGGCGAATTTTTCCAGCGCGCCGGCCAGGCGCGTGCGCACGAAGGGCTGCCAGTCCGCCCGTCGCCGGGCGAACTCGGCGTCGTCCACGTGCAAGCGGATCGTGCCGGCCTGGGCATCCACCGTGATGCGGTCGCCATCGCGCACCAGCGCGATCGCCCCGCCGGCCGCAGCCTCGGGACTGGCGTAGCCGATGCACATGCCGCGGGTCGCGCCGGAGAAGCGGCCGTCGGTGATCAGGGCCACCTGCTCGCCCATGCCCTGGCCGTAGATCGCCGCCGTCACGCTGAGCATCTCGCGCATGCC